>DASTBN010000790.1:0-10125 GCA_035712045.1 Pseudonocardiaceae bacterium | reverse complement strand
TCGAGTACGCCGCCCGGCGCGGCGAGCCGGGCCTGGTGCGCGCGCTGGCTGACTACGCGATCGCCCGCCATTACCCCGAGGCGGCTGGCGCGGCGAACCCCTACCTGGAGTTTTACCGCCGAGTCATCGACGCCCAAGCCTCGCTGGTGGCCCGATGGATGCTCGCCGGGTTCGTGCACGGCGTGATGAACACCGACAACATGGCGATCTCCGGCGAGACCATCGACTACGGTCCTTGCGCGTTCATGGATGCCTACCACCCCGCGACGGTGTTCAGCTCGATTGATCAGGCGGGCCGCTACGCCTATGGCAACCAGCCGGTGATCGCGCAGTGGAACCTCGCCCGTCTCGGGGAGACCCTGGTGCCCCTGATCGATGACGACGTGAACGCGGCGGTCGAGGCCGCCACCGACGCGGTGAACCGGTTCGCCGAATGCCAGGACACCCACTGGATGGCCGGGATGAGCGTGAAGCTGGGCCTGACCAGCGCCGACCGTACCCTGGTGGCAGACGTGCAGACCCTGCTCGAGGACCAGCTTGTCGACTGGACCCGGTTCTTCCGTGCGCTGTCGGCGTGCGCTCTCGGCAACCCTGAGGCAGCGCGGTCGCTGTTCGCCGAACCGGAGGGGTTCAACGCCTGGGCCGAGCGCTGGCAGGCCCGGCTGCCCGCGGACCGGGAGGCAGTGGCGGCCGGCATGGACCGGGTCAACCCGGTCTACATTCCGCGCAACCACCTCGTGGAGCACGCGCTGACCGCCGCGGCCGACCACGATCAGGCACCGTTCGAGCGCCTTCTCGACGTCATTACCCGGCCGTTCGACGAACTCCCCGGGCTCGGTGAGTACGCGCTGCCCGCCCCGCCCGACCTCGGCCCACACATCACCTACTGCGGCACATGACCGCTGGCGGTCGTACGCGCTGGTCGCGAGCCATTCAGGGGCGCGGCAAGCCACCGACAATGTCTTTTCTCGTCACCAAATCCGGCGTCTCCGCGGGGCCTCAGCCGTGCCGGCGCAGCTCGTGGAAGAAATCCTCGATCACGTGCAACTCGCCGGCGCGGACCACCTCGTCGTAGACGTACTTGCCCACCGCGAGATCCAGCACGCCGAGTCCGAAAGGCGAGAACACCACCGGCCGGTCCGTGGGCACCGTCACCCGCCCGGTCATCACGTCATCTAGCGTGCCGTGCAGGAAGTCCCGGTTACCGGTGAGCTGCTCGGCCAGGTGCGGTGAGGTGCTGGCCTTCAGGCAGTGCTCGATGTCATCGACGATGTTGATAGCACCGAGCACGATCTCCGGTGCGAGGTCACGCAGCGACACGTGCAGCACCAGCGGATTGTGGCCGAACCACGAGGGGTCGCTGACATGCGGCTGCCCGGCGACCGTGGCGAAGACCACCAGGTCGCTGGAACGGATCAGCCGCTCGGCGCCCTCGTGCACGGTGATCCGCCCGGCGGTGCCCGAGGACTCCAGGTAACCGCGGAAGCCGGCCGCAGACTCGGCGGACAGGTCATGCACGCCGACCTCGTCGAACGACCACCCCGTACGGACCAGGAAGGTGTGAATGTAGCGGGCGATCAGGCCTGTCCCGAAGAACCCCACGCGCGCCGGCCACGGCCGGCCACGGGAGAGCCAGTCCGCCGCCAGCGCCGCCGACGCGGCCGTCCGGCTGGCGCTGATGATCGAGCATTCCAGGCAGGCGAACGGGTAGCCGGTGTCGTGGTCGTTGAGGATCAGCACAGCGGAGGCCCTGGGGATGCCAGCCGTCACGTTCTCCGGGAAGCTGGAGATCCACTTCAGGCCGTCCACCCGCACCTGCCCGCCGATCGAGGCGGGCAGGGCGATGATCCGGGAGGAGGGGCGATCGGGGAACCGCAGGAAGTAGGATGGCGGGTTCACCGAATCACCGGCGCCGTGCAGCCGGTAGGTGGCCTCGATGAGCTCCACGATCTGCTTCTCCCGCCCGGCCAGCGCGTGCTGGACCTGGGCGCCGGAGATCACCGCGAACGGTGGCACGGTCTTGGTGGTCATCTGGCCCTCACCTCCACGGTCGGCGAGCAGTCGGTCAGGCGCACTGGGTCAGCCATCCCGACGAGTACCTCGCGTGGTCCCTCGTAGGACTCCCGGCTGTGCGCGGTGCGGACGTTATCGACGAGCAGCAGGTCGCCGGACTGCCACGGTTCACGGGCGGTATTGGCCTCGTAGGTCTGGTTGAGTAGCTGCACGATGTCCTCGGTGACCTCGTCGCCGTTGCCGAAGCGGGTGTTGAACGGCAGCCCGTCGGCGCCGTAGACGTCCACCAGGAACTCGCGAACCTCGGGGTCGATCGTCCACTCGTTGAGGAAGGCGATCTGGTTGAACCAGCAGCGTGCCCCGGTGACCGGGTGGCGGATTATGGCGCTGCGGCGCTGCCGGGTGCGCAGCCCGCCGTCGGGTTGCCACTCGAACTCGATGGCGTTGGCCCGGCAGTAGCTCTCGACCGCGCCCCGGTCCTCGGTCCCGAACGCTTCACCGACAGATGCCCCGATGTCCTCGTTGTAGTTGCGGGTGAGCAGCCAGCCCTCCCGCTCGAACCGTTCGACTAACCCGGCGGGCAGCGCGCCGAGCACCGTCGGCGAGTCAGCGACCGCAGTCGCCCCGCGCTCGGTGGGCGCGCGCAGGCACGCGAAGAGCATCACGCTGGGGAACTCCAGGGTGTAGCTCAGTTCGTGATGCATGCACATCTGCTGATTCGCCGGCCATTTCGAGGAGGAGTACACGCCCTCGGAGTAGACCTCCCGGGGAGCGAAGGCTTCCTTCTCGGTCATCAGAGAACTGGCCAGCCGCCGGAAAACGGTGCCGACCTCGGCCGGGTCACGCAGCCCGAGGCCACGGACCAGGACCGAACCGTGCGCGGTGACGGCGGCGTGCAGCGCGTCCCGGTGTTCGGTTACCCAGCCCGCAGCGTCTCCGGCGGCTTGGGCCCGCAGCATCGGAGGCCTGCCCGGTTGGAGGTCGACATCGAGCGTTGATGCCGGGGTGGGGGATGACATCTGGGGTTCCTTTCCTGGGTGCCCGGTACTACTTGCCGCTGACCACGGCGGCGCGATAGTTCTCTCTGGCTGGGTTTCCTCCCCACTGCGCGCGGGATGGCATTTCCTCGCCTTTCATGAGAAATGAATAGGGAGCGAGCACCGCACCGTCGCCCATCGTCACGCCGTAGTGGACCAGGGCGCCGACCCCGACGGTGCATCCGGCGCCGACCGTGCTGTGGTCGGATTTGAAGGCGCCGTCTTCCTGCGAGTGGCACTGGATCTTGCTGCCCTCGTTGAGCGTGACGTCGTCTCCGATGGTGGTTAACGTCCGTTCCGTTATGAAGCAGCCGTTATCGAAGACCCTGCGGCCGATCCGGACACCTACCAGCCGCCAGACCACGTTCTTGAATGGGGTGCCGTTGAGGACCGCGAGATATTCGATCTGAGGCACCTTCCAGAAACGTTCGTGCCGCCAGAAGCGGAGATCATAGATCGAGCAGAACAGCGGCCGCAGAGGAAGCGCCGCCGTGACGGCACGCTCGACCAGTGTGAAGTAGATGACGGTGAACGGCAGGGTGAGGAAGGCGGCCAGCGCGATCGCCGTCGAACGCGACGAGTCGTAGAAGTTCAGGGCGGTCACAGTGAGCGCAGTGACCACGAAGAAGTAGATCCACCACACCAGCAGGAACAACCCTATGGTGATGGCATTATGCCTGTTCTTGGCGCTGAGCCGGCGGCGCAGCTCGTCCCCGCTGGCCAGGTCGTCGAAGCTGGTGTCCCGCTGGACCGTTCGCGGAATCTCCATACTGGGTGATCCCAGGAGTCCGGTGCCCTCGCGGACGTCACCATCGACGGGAACCATGACCTTCGTCGCGAGCAGGCAGTTGTCGCCTGTGCGGCCTTGCGGGGGATAGACGATGTGGTTACCGAGGAAGTTGCGCGGCCCGATCGAGGTCCGGGACACCCGGAAGGACGTGCTCGAGTAGTCGGCGTTGATGATCGACAGCCCGTCAGCGACCATCGTTCCGCTGCCCACCGAGCTCAGATACGGGTTATCGTGCTTGACCCCCGAGCCGAAGTTCGACCCCGTCTGCTCGACATGGGAAAGGTCGTACCCGATGCTTCGCAGATAGTGGACGACGTAGGAGCAGTCACCGAAGAGCAACAGGAAGAACTTGCTGTTGGTCAGGCGCCCGATCGTCCGGTGAGCCCAGTAGTGGAAGCCGTACAAGGGATAGATTTTGCCCGGCTTGATCGCGAGGTTGAGCACGCGAGGGACAGTGACCATGACGAGGAGGCGGACAAGCAGAACGCCGAAGAAGAGCACGAAGGACGCGGCTACGGCCTCGCCGAAGAACTGCCAGCCCGTGAAAGCCAGCGGCCCTGAGTCGAGGAGCGCACCAAGCAGCGGGACCACATCGCGGAGCAGGGCCACGCCGCCGACCGCCAGCGGCACGGTCAGGGCCATCGCGATCAGCAGCTGCAGGACGGAGTAGAGAGCCCTCCTCAGGGTGCTGCCACCAGCCTGGTCAAGTACCTGGTAGTCCGTCTCGGTGCGCTCCGCTGGGGACCCGTGCCAGCGCTCACCCGCGGGCACGGCCTGCCCGGCGTGCAGAGAGGACGCACGGCCGAGCTGAGCCCCATCGCCCAGCGAGGTGTCGATGTCGATCACCGTCGCCTCGCCGACGAAGACGTTCTTCCCGAAGGTGACCGGCCCCGTCTGGATCCATCCGGCCTGGGCCCGGTAGCAGTTGAAGTAGGTGTCCTTACGGATGACCGTGTTATCGCCGATGGTGAGCAGGTCGGTGCACACGGGCAGGAACCGGGAGAAGATCACCACGCCTCGGCCGATCTTCGCGCCCAATGCCCGCAGATAGAGCAGGTAAAGCGGTGAACCGGCGAACACGACGAGCGGACTCGACCGGATCAGCGTCTTGACGATCCAGAAGCGGACGTACGCCATGCTCCAGATGCGGATCTGCTGCTGGCGCCACCGGCCGATGAGCAGCCACTTCGCCAGGATCGGGAGGGTACACAGGGCGAGGAAGCTCGCGCCGCCGTAAAGGACCGACCGCAGGTAGCCCTCGGCCACGCTGGAGCTGGCGGAGATCCACTCGTAGCCTTTGATGAGGATCAGCGCGGCGACATAGGAATATCCGAGAAACGTCAGCAGCTGCACCGCTCCGCAGAGGATGTACTGCAGCCTGCTGACCGGTGTCGCCACCTCGATCGGCGCCGGCGGTGGCGGTGGCGACTCGATGAGGGTGAGCGGGGCAGTGGCGAACGGGGCGGGGGCGGGCTCGGCGGGGGTGAGTGCCGCGGCCAGGCTTTTGATCGTCGGGTGCCGGTAGACATCTCTCATCGACACCGACGGCAAGTCCTCCCGCTTCCTGACCCGGGCACAGAAACGGGCCATCACCATCGAGTCAGCACCTAGCTCATCGAAGAAGTGGCTATCAACCGACACCTGCTCGGTTTTCACCACCTGGGCGAGCACCTCAGCGAGAGCCCTCTCGGTGCTGGCCATGGGGTCTGTCTGGGTCAGCGCGCTCATCGCGTACTCCTTGGTTGTCTCCGCGCCGCGCTGACCGGAGCGTGAAACGCTGGGTCGCGGCTATCAGATCGCCCGGTGTCCGCGGGTTCTCGGACTCCTAAGAAGGATCTACGACGGGAGCCCTCCCAGCCACAGGGCTGCCCCCACACTCGCCGGTGCGGACCCCCTGATCCGGGGTAGGGACAGCACGCTCGCTCCGGGGCGGTGGCCAGAAGAAATGGTCCCGGAGCGCGGGGCGACTCACGGAAACCGATTGCCATCGCAATAGTGTCCTTTTCGTCGCTTTTAGGCCCGTTTCGGATCCAGTCGTCATCTAATTTAGAGGCCAGACGTTCCCAGCGAGATACATTTTTCTCGCGGATGACTGTTTACGCCAGACAGGTAGGGCTGTCCCTTGTGATGGGGGTGGGCTGGGCCCAGGCCGGGTTCGGGGGCTGGCTCTGGGTGGTGGGGGGAGCGCACCATCGATCGGGCGGGGCGGGGGTTCGATGCTGGTGCGGTCCGTGACACCGCTTCCACAACCGTGGTGAGGGGGTTCGGTTAAGGAAGGGGGCCATCGTGCCAGTCATCACCACTCCGATGGAGTTCAACGAGGAAGAGCTCTACGTCGATCTGAGGCCAATCACCGGGCATCGGCTGTTCCTGAAGTGCGAGGGCTTCAACTTCGCTGGCTCGATCAAACTCAAAGCCGCCACCGAGATGGTCATCGCGGCCGAGCGCGAGGGCGTCCTGAAACCGGACTCAATCCTCATCGAATCCTCCTCCGGGAACCTCGGCGTCGCCCTGGCCATGATCGCCGCCAGCAGAGGCTACCGGTTCGAGTGCGTCACCGACTCCCGCTGCAACCTCACCACCCGCCGCATCATGGAAGCCCTCGGCGCCCACGTCCGCGTCATCACCGAACCCAGCACCCACGGCGGCCTGCTGGGCGCCCGGCTGGACTACGTCCGCGCCCGCTGCGCCTCTGATGAGCGCTACGTCTGGCTCAACCAGCACGCCAACCCCAACAACTGGCGATCCCACTACCGCCGCACCGCCCCCGCCATCGCCCGGGCGTTCCCCGGTCTCGATGTCCTGTTCATCGGCGCGGGCACCACCGGCACCCTGATGGGCTGCGCCCGCTACTTCCGCGAACACCACCCCCGCGTGCGCATCATCGCCATCGACAGCGAAGGCTCGGTCACCTTCGGCGGGCCTCCCGGCCGCCGGATGATCCCCGGCCTGGGCACCGGCATCCGCCCCGCACACCTCGATGAGTCCTACATCGACGAGGTCATCCACGTCACCGAGGCCGACACCATCCGGGCCTGCCACCGCCTCGCCCGCCACGGCTACCTCTTCGGCGGATCCACCGGCACCGTCATCCACGGCGCCACCACCTGGCTCACCCACCACCAGCACACCAGCGGCCTCACCGCCGTCGTCCTCGCCCCCGACCTCGGCGAGCGCTACCTCGACACCATCTACCAAACCAACTGGATCCACGACCTCTACGGCGACGACCTGCTCGAACCCAACGAACTCACCACCATGGCTCACGCCGCCTAAACCCCACCCCCCACCACTCAACGGCCCCCACCCCCGGGGGCCATTTTCCTTGCCCTGGCAAAACCCCCGAAGCACGCAGCAGCTTTCAGCCCCAGAGGCGCCGCGCGGTCGCCACCCGCTCTCACCGCCGACAGGCGGGTCAGGGGATTGCCGGCCGTACCCCAAGCCGCGCGAGCGGTGGGTCGCGAAGCCTTCCACGCCGCCCGATGATATGGGCTCGCGACAACCCGCCCGGGGGCGCCGCTGCCTTATGTTTTACCATCCATAGATCGAGAACGGTTGACCAGCTGTCACGTGATCGAGCACGATTCGGCAGTGGGCAATCATGTGGTCAGGTAGCGCCCTCAGCGGGAACCAGCGGAGTTCGCTGCACTTGCCTGGTTCACGGCTTTCAGGTGTTCCTTCCCAGTGGCGTCCGGTCATCCGGGCTATCAGGAACACCCCGGCGGGATAGATCATCTCCCGGCAACCCAGTAACGCGGGCATACCGGTTATGCACGCTGGAATATGGCGAAAGGACTATGCGCTTTCGCCCTGGCCCCTGGGCCGGGCTCGTGATAAGTCCACGGAGACGCGGCGGATCATCGCCCGCGCTGCGAGGGGAAGGGAGCCAGCCGGGTGGAGGCTGATCAGCAGGGTTGTTGTGTCCGATGTGGGGCTGAGTCGCCTCAACGGCGCGGGCCAGCGGAACCAGCGCGGTGTGATCGGTGCCGCCGGGCTGATCCGGATCCGCGCCAGGACCTTCCCGCAGGTTTTTATTCTCAGGATGCCGTGATGGCGGTGTTGGCTCGCTATGACTTTGGCGCGTTGTTCCGCCGGGTACCGACATCCAGCCACACCGCCCGCAGCGAGCGCAGCGCCTCGGCGTAGCGCGGCGCCATTCGCACCGGATCCCAGTCCAGCCAGCGTTGCCACAGCGCCGGGCGCACCACGCCGGTGTGCGGGTCAAACGGAAGCTCCGGAGTTCCGTCCGCCCGGGCCGAGAAGCACGCCGAGACGCCCAGCATCTCCAGCAGCTCCCCATCGGCCGGCTTGGTGAACGCGGTCCGGGACCGGAAATCGGTCCACCAGGCGAAGATGTCGCCATCGTAGTCGCGCAGGTGCCGCACCGACTTGCCGAAATCCGCGAGATAGCAATACTCGTACAACGCGTCCCCGGCGTGGCTGGCCAGCGCACCGAACAAGTCCGGCCGCAGCATCGGCGTAATCATGGCGCCGAACCCGCCGGAAGATTTGCCGCTGACCGCCCGGTGCGCCCGATCGGCCAATGTGCGGTAGTGCGCGTCGACGAACGGCACGACCTCCTCGCACAGGTAGCTGTGGTAACGCCCGGTGCCCGGCGAGTCGACGAACTGGCTGCCCCCGTAAGCGGTCCAGGCATCGACGAACACCACCACCGCCGGTGGCACCTCCCCGGCGGCGAATAGCGCGTCAGCGGTTTCGGGGAAGGGCTGGCGAAACGGGGGGCGGTTGCGCCACATGCTCAGATGCCCCGTATAGCCCTGCAGCACATAGACACTCGGGTAGCAGCGCCGCGAGCCGGAATCGTAGCCGGGCGGGACGTACACCCACAGCGGACGACGGGCGGGATCACCCAGGGGGTTATCCCGCAGCAGCACACTCTCGATCACATGCTCATCAAGCCGTCCAGCCAGCGCGCCGGACCAGGGCAACACGCCATCCACCCTACGACCGCTCGCAGGACGCGGACAGCTCGGTAGCTTCCCCGGCCGCACGCGGTTCCCTCGGCCAACTCCCACACACCGAAATCGATCTGAACCACGCGAGTGATGCCCCGCCGATGGGGACTGGCGAGCAGCTGCGGCGCGCCGGATGGATGCCGCGACTACTGCATTGTTGTGAGTTCGCGCCATCGCCGCTGATTGCGCCGTACTGTAATGTTGCTCCTGATTGGGCTACGGTTGGCTTGTTGTGTTGAATCTGGTCCTCACCACCATAGGCGTGGGTGTGTCAGCATATTTCAGTCGTTACTCGGCTCGCCTGATGGCTGAGCGGAGGGGTAAGGGGCGGTTTGTTCGGGTGCGCCAGGTGCTCAGCAAGTCTGGGCTGGACATCGATCGTGTCGCGCTCGCTAGCAGTCGTCGCATCGCATCGACCGAGGCCCCCTTCTTCTGGTTAGGGAAGGCTGGATCCTCGAACGTCCCTGTCGGTTGGAGGACCTGGAACTGAGGTTCGTGAATCGAGCGGGTGCGGACTACTGTCTTGACCGGCTCCGCGGGCTGCGGAGGTACCTGCCGGTTGACGCGACGGGCCAGCGGTTTGAGCGTTACCACGAAGCCGTCGGTGCTTTCGACCGGCCCTCGCTGTAAGATCGGCGGGGTGTTCCGCCGGACCCTCGGCGATCCGTTCGACTTGCTGAACCGGCACTGCGGTCTAGGTTTCTCCACGCTCACCATCCGATGTGGTGTTTCCGGTGCCAGCTTCTATCTGCATCGTCGCGGCGATCAGGTCGCCGTCGGCCAGAACGAGACCAGCCTGGTGCCAGCCGGTGAGTTCCAGCCCTCCGACGATTCCCGTTTCGCGCTGCACCGTGACCTGGACGTCTGGCTTGCCATGATGCGGGAGTACGCCGAGGAATTCCTGAACATGGACGAAGTGCGACAAGGACGCGGCGCGCCGATCGACTACGCCACCCAATCCCCATTCCTGGAGCTGCGAGCAGCAAAGGCCGCTGGACTGGTCCGACCGTATCTGCTGGGGATCGGGTTCTATGCGTGCTCGTGGAAGGCCGCGCGACCATCCTGCAATACCATTGACCAATTTCTGAGCGCTCACGCCAGCCAGCTGATCTCGCCAGGGCGGGGGAGACGCCCCTCGGAGATCGTGCGGTGCAGGGCGTCCGCGAGCAGGGGCAGGCCTGCCCTGGTGCGTGGCCATCGGCGGGCATGCACGAGCAGCACGCCCGCATGACTGGTGTGTCTGACTAGCACGGTGAAATCCCGCACGTTCTCGGTGACCAGGCAACGCTGCTCAGCCCTCGCGGCGTCC
>DASTBN010000789.1:0-2629 GCA_035712045.1 Pseudonocardiaceae bacterium | reverse complement strand
GTGCTGGTCGGCCTGCTGGCGGTGTCGGTGACCGCCGCGTACAGCGTGTACTACGGGCTGCTCCGCGACCACCGGGACCTCGGTGTGCTTAACGCGCTGAGTCTCCGGGTGGCCCTCGTCGGCCGCGGCGATGCCGAGGGCCAGCCAGAACTCGACGAGAGCGCCTGGAGCGCGGCCATGGAGCTGGCCCGTGAGCAGCTCAACGCCAGCCGGGTCGTACTGCACCGGTTACCTGCGCACGGCGACTCAGCGGCGGAGCAGCGCGCCCCGTGCACCGTCGTCGCCGGCCTGCCATTACCCCGCGTGCTCCCGGAACGGGATATCACCGCGCTACTGGGCACTGGCTCACACCCGGGCCCCAGCGGGGTCCGGCGCCTGATGGCATCCAGCCCGGACCCGGCCATCAGCGCCGCCCTGGCGGCGAGGGAAGCCACGGAGGTGCTCGTGGCGCCCCTGCGGGGGGCCGGCCAGCTGCTGGGCGTCATCGAGGTGCACGACCGGCACAGCCGCTTGCGGGGTTTCGGGTCAGCCGATGTGCGGCTGGTCGAGACGCTCTCCAGCCATCTCGCCACCGCGCTGGACAACCGCCGACTCGTCGGCCAGCTGGGTTATGACGCCTACCACGACAGCCTCACGAACCTGCGCAACCGGCTCGGTTTTCAGGAGGCCGCCAACGAGGTCCTGGGCCGTGGCTCGACGCCGTGCGCAGTGCTCGTCATCGAGCTCGGGCTGCTCGCCGCCGTGAACGACGCGCTGGGCCAGGCGTGGGGCGATCGAGTCGTGCTGGGCGCGGGTGAGCGACTGTGCCGCACCCTGGAGCCCCAGGCGCTCATCGCCCGGCTCGAAGGGGACACCTTCGCCGCCCTGCTGGTCGACATCGACGCTGCGCAGGCACTGGCGGTGGCCGGGGGAGTCCAGGAGGCGCTCAGCAAGCCCTATTCCCTCGACAAGCTCGCCGTGGAATGCACTGCGGTGGCCGGGGTGGCGCTGACCGGGGTCGAGCCCACCCGGGATGCGAACGTGCTGCTGCAGCGCGCTGATGTGGCACTGCGCTCCGCGCGGAGCGCTGACGTCGCTGTCCGCGGCTACCAGCCCAGCATGGGGCAGGTCCTGACGCGCCGGTTCCAGCTGGTCACCCAGTTCCGGCAGGCCCTGGACACGGGGCAGGTCGATGTGCACTTCCAGCCCCAGCTGGCCCTGCTGTCCCGCCAGGTGATCGGGGTCGAGGCGCTGGTGCGCTGGACGCATCCGGAGTTCGGCGCGGTCAATCCAGCGGAGTTCGTCACACTCGTCGAGACCACCGGCTTGATCGAACCGCTGACCGACTACGTGCTCAACCGCTCCCTGGCCCAGTGCCGCAGCTGGCTGGATCGCGGCATGAAACTGGCGGTCGCGGTCAACGTCTCGATGCGCAACCTGGACGACGCCGAGTTCCCCAGCCGGGTCAGCGACGCGCTGCGGCGCCACCGGGTGCCCGCCGCGCTGCTGGGCCTGGAGCTCACCGAGTCGGCGGTGATGAGTGATCCGGAGCGCGCGTTACCGGTGCTGCGCGGGTTACATGGCCTCGGCGTGCGCATCGCGGTGGACGATTTCGGTACCGGGTACTCCTCACTGGCGTACCTGCGGCGCCTGCCGGTGGACGAAGTCAAGATCGACCGGAGTTTCGTTCAGGGGCTGGCCAGTGACCTCGGCGATCTCGCCGTGGTCCGGGCCATCGTCGAGCTCGGTCACTCGCTCGGGTTGACGGTGGTCGCGGAGGGCGTGGAACAGGACGCCGCCCGGGACCAGCTGGTCGAGATGGGCTGCGATGTCGCGCAGGGCTACCTCATCTCCCGCCCCCTCGGCCCGGACCGGTTCGACGCCTGGCTGGCGGCCCGGACCATCCGCGCGCTCGGCACTCGCGATGACACCGTACTCACCCTGGTTCCCTAGGCCGACCGCCCGGGAACCGGGGCTGGCGCCCGTGTATCCTGGTCCCGCAGTTGCCGTCGCTATGCGTAGGCCCAGTGGCGTAGGCACTGTGCGGCACTGCCCCAATAGCTCAGTCGGCAGAGCGTCTCCATGGTAAGGAGAAGGTCTACGGTTCGATTCCGTATTGGGGCTCGATCACGCGTGGGAGGGGTGTGCCCCGCGAAGGCGGTGTAGCTCAGACGGAAGAGCAAGCGGCTCATAATCGCTGTGTCGCCGGTTCGAGTCCGGCCACCGCTACCATTGCTGTGCACTGACCAGCTTCGGCGAGAGAGAGGCACCTGTGGCACGTGCCACCGACATCCGGCCCAAGATCACTCTGGCCTGCGAGGAGTGCAAGCACCGCAATTACATCACCAAGAAGAACCGGCGCAACGATCCCGACCGGCTCACCATCCGCAAGTACTGCCCGAATTGCAACACCCACCGGGCGCACCGCGAGACCCGCTGAACCCCCGCGCTGATGGCGCTGGACCCCTCCTTCGTCGGGCGGTGCTACCCCCTGGCGGGTACCTATCAGGTGGGGCGGGAGAAGATCCGGGACTTCGCCGAGGCCATCGGTGACGATGACGTGCTCTACGTGGCCCCTGAGGCGGCGAGGGCGTGCGGGCATCCCGACGTGCTGGCCCCCCCGACGTTCGCGATGATCCTCGCGCTGCGT
>DASTBN010000788.1:0-3149 GCA_035712045.1 Pseudonocardiaceae bacterium | reverse complement strand
TCAGCAGCCCGCCCGGGATGTCCCCGCTCACCTGCTGGCACCACTCACCGTCCCGCTGGTCGAACCGGGTGCGCAGCGCGTCGTGGTGGGCCACGATCGCCTCCACCGCAGCCCGCAGGGCGGACTCGTCGACATCCTCAGGCAGCTCCAGCACGGTGGACATGGTGAAATGCCGTAACGGGCCGTAGGTGTCGAAGAACCAGCGCTGCACGGGTGCCAGCGGCACCGGGCCCGTGATGGGCGCGGAGACGGCGGCGGGGACCTCGAGGGCCCCGGCGAGCGGGGCGAGCGCGGCAATGCTCTGGTGCAGGAAGATGTCCTTGGAGCTGATCCGCAGCCCAGCGGCCCGGGCCCGGGAGACCACCTGGATGCTCAGGATGGAGTCCCCGCCGAGGGAGAAGAAGTTGTCGTGGATCCCGATCCGCTCCGCACCCAGCACCCCAGCCCAGATCTCGGCGAGCTGGCATTCCACGGGAGTGCCCGGGGCGACATAGCCGCTGGTCAGCGCGGGTCGTTCGGCGGGAACCGGCAAGGCCCGCCGGTCGATCTTCCCGCTGGGGGTCAGGGGCATCGCGGGCAGCACATGCACCGCGGAGGGCAGCATGTAATCCGGCAGCGACCGCCCGGCGAACTCCCGCAGCGCCTCGATTCCCGGAGCGTCACCATCGGCCGCCACCAGGTACGCGAGCAGATACGGGCGCCCTTCATGGCGGGCCAGGCTCACCACCGCCTGGGCGATGCCTGGGTGGGTGAGCAGAACCGATTCCACCTCGCCCAGCTCGATCCGGTACCCCCGGATCTTGACCTGCTCATCGGCCCGCCCCACGAACTCCAGCTGCCCGCCCGCGTTCCATCGCACCAGATCCCCGGTCCGGTACATACGCGTACCGGCGGGGGTGGCGAAGGGGTCGGGGAGGAAGCGCTGGGCGGTGAGAGCGGGGCGGTTCAGGTAACCGCGGGCCAGGGCGTCACCGGCGATGTGGAGCTCGCCGGTGACGCCGATCGGGACTGGCTCGAGATACGAGTCGAGGACGTAGAGGCGGGTGTTGGGGATCGGGGTGCCGATCGGGACAGACCCGCCAGTGGCCAGCGGGCCGCTCCAGGCCGCGACGACGGTGGACTCGGTGGGGCCGTACGCGTTGATCATGGTGCGGCCGGGGGCCCAGCGGGTCACCAGCTCGGCGGGGCAGGCTTCACCACCGACGATCAGGCACCGGAACGCGCTCAGCCGCCGCGGCGCGTCGGCGGGCAGGGTGGCCAGCGCGGCAGGGGGGATCAGCGCGTGGGTGACGCGCTGATGCTCAAGGACCTCGGCGAGCTGCTCGGCCAGCAGCCGCTCCGGCGGGGCCACCACCAGAGCCGCCCCGGCGGGCAGCGCCAGGCACAGCTCCAGCACCGAGGCGTCGAAGCTGGGTGAGGAGAACTGCAGCACCCGGTCCTGCGGGCGGACGTCGAAGTGCCGGGTCTGGGCGGCGGCGAAACTGGCCAGCCCGGCGTGGGTGACGACCACCGCTTTGGGCCGGCCGGTGGAACCCGAGGTGTAGATCACGTACGCGGGGTGGGTGAGCAGCAGCGGCGCCACGCGGTGCGCGTCGTCCACGGTCTCAGCCCCAGCCGAGGCCAGCTGGTCCTGGCACTCGGGGCCGTCCAGGATCATGACCTCGATGTCGCACCGGAGCTGATCGCGGTACTCGGCATGGGTGAGCACCAGCACCGGGTCCGCGTCAGTGATCATGAATTCGATGCGATCCCGGGGATAGTCCGGATCCACCGGCACGAACGCCGCACCAGCGGTGACCGCGGCGAGCTGAGCGATCACGATGTCCACCGAGCGGGGCAGCAGCAGCGCCACGATCCGCTCCGGGCCCGCCCCCCGGGCGATCAGCACCCGGGCCAGCTTGTTCACCCGCGCTGCGAGCTCCGCGAAACTCAGCACCCGATCCCCGGAGATCACGGCGGAGTCATGCGGGGTGCGGGCCACTGCGGCCGCGAACACCTCTGGCAGCGGCACAGCGGGCACCGTGCAAGCCGTGTCGTTCCATTCGGTGAGCACCCGGTCCCGCTCGTGAGCGGGCAGTATCGGCACCTGGCCGAGCGGCTGGTCCGGGCGGGCGGCCAGACCGGCGAGCAGCAAGGACAGCTGCTCCACCATCCGCTGGATCGTGACCCGGTCGAACAGGTCAGTGTTGTAGGTGAACGACCCGCGTAGCCGCCCATCGGCGGCCATTTGGAATTCGCAGGTGAGGTCGAAGGTGGCGGTGTGCCCGGAAATGGCCTGCGGCTCGGTGGCCAGGCCCGCGAAATCCGGCCCGCCGCGCTGGGATTCGTGCAGCAGCACCATCACGTCGAACAGCGGGTTGCGGCTGACATCCCGCTCGGCGGCCACCGCGTCGACCAGCCGCTCGAAGGGCACGTCCTGGTGGGCGAGGGCGTCCAGCAAACTCTGGCGGACGCCGCCCAGCAGCGCGGTGAAGCCCCGCGAGAGATCCAGGTGGGTACGCAGTACCAGGGTGTTGACCAGGAACCCGACCATGCGTTCCAGTTCCGGTCGGGTGCGGCCGGAGACGACCGTGCCGACCGCGATGTCCCGCGCGCCGCTCCAGCGGGCCAGCAGCACCTGGCAGGCGGCGACCAGCGCGGTATAGAGGGTGGTCTGCTGGGCACGAGCGAGCTCACCCAGCCGGGCCGGCACCCCGGCCGGTACCGCGAACTCGATCGCCGCGCCGGCGGAGGTGCGCACCTGCGGGCGGGGCCGGTCGGTGGGCAGCTCCAGCGGCGTGATCCCGGACAGCTGCCGCTTCCAGTAGTCAAGGCCGGCGTCGAGCGCTGGCCCGGACAGCCGCTGGCGCTGCCAGCTCGCGAAATCGGCGTAGTGCACCGGCAGCGCCGGCAACACGGCCGGCTCCGCCCGCTGGCAGGCGGCGGTGTACGCCGCGGCCAGTTCCTCGATCAGCACGCTCATCGAGGCGCCGTCGGTGACGATGTGATGCGCCACCAGCAGCAGGACGTGCTCGGTCTCGGTGAGACGGGCCAGCAGCACCCGCAGCAGCGGGCCCCTCCGGAGGTCGAAGGGACGGCGGTACTCCGCGGCCAGCACGGGATCCAGCTCGCGGGAGTCCGTATCGATGACCGGCACCGGCAGCTCGATC
>DASTBN010000787.1:0-7249 GCA_035712045.1 Pseudonocardiaceae bacterium | reverse complement strand
GCAAGCGGAGCCGGACCGCCCGGGCAGGCGAGGAAACACCGCAAGCCGGCCACGCAAGCGTCGGCGCAGGCGGTGCGCTTGATCCCCTAGATCCCCTAGGCGCTCCTTGGTCCCTAGGGGTTTGATATTTGAGTCAAGTTTTTCAGGCGGTCATGCGAGCCTCGCTAATGTAGTCATCGATGTGCTGGTTGATCACCCGGAGGGCTTGGCGCAGGGGCAGGGGTGCGGGTGGGTCGTTGGCTGCGGTAAGTGGTCGCAGCAGCCGGTTGTGGAGTTTGGTGTAGAAGATCGCGACTCGCTGGCTCTGCTCGGTCAGGACATAGGTATTGGAGTGGGGCAGGCGGGTGATCAGGCCTTTGAGGCGCAGGCGCCGCGGGTCATAACTCATCTGGCTCATCGAGTACGGCTCACCGGGCAGGGTGGCGACCTGGGCGCGAAGGCTCCGGTTGGTGAACCCGGTGATGGTGTGCACGATGGCGCACAGGGCGCCGGCCAGGGCCATGACCCGAGGGTCGCCGAACCGCAGGGCCGGGGCCCTCCGACCCTCCGTGATGGTTGGTCGCGCGACCCGCTCAAAGGCTGGGCTCGCAAGGACACAACCCTGGCCGGCACGGAAAGCATCGAGCATGCGGCCATTGACGTCACGGGCCTTGACCGGCAATTCCTCCAGATGCGTCAGGCTCCGGAGCACTCCGGGGTCAACTGAAATCCGCACACGTTCATTTGTGCCGATTGACCCGTCACCTGCTGCGACACGCTGTTCTGGGGGGTTGTTGACTTTGAAGGCGTGGGCCGTGATGGTTAGGCGGTACCTGGTGATTTGAGGTGAGGAGGGCTTGTGCGGGGGGATCTTCGGGTGGTGCGGGGCGGTGCGGCCGCGGGGCCGTTGGCCGGTGCCGATCCGGAGCGGTTCCAGGCTGAGTGCGCTGCGGCGTATGCGGCGTCCTGGGTGGCGAGGGGTTTTAGCCAGGTCACGGTGGACAGCGCGACGAGCCGGCTGGAGCGGGTACTGGCCACCTTCGACAAGCCGGTCTGGGAGGTCACCCGGGAGGACGTGGACCGGGTGGTGGGCGCCTGGGCCGCCGCGGGCATCGCGGCGTCGACCCGGCGCACGTATGTGCAGACGTTCAAGGGCTTCCACGAGTTCCTGGTGGCCCGCAAGGCGGTCGAGATCGAGGCCGTGTTCGGCGTGCGGCTGGAGAGCCCGCTGGATGAGTTCAACGCGGCCCGGCATGTGGCGAATGACTCGGCCTCGGCGAAGGCGCCGCCCGCGCCGGAGCGGCTGGCGGAGTTCTTCGAGTTCTTGCGGGGGCGGGTCGCCACCGCGCGGAAGTTCGGCCCGGCCGGGCGGGACTATGCCCTGTACCGGACGCTGTATCACGCGGGCTTGCGGGCGGAGGAGGCGGCATCGCTGGAGCTGGGGGACCTGCATTTCGGCCGGGGCCCGTTCGGCAAGATCCATGTGCGGTTCGGCAAGGGCGCCAAGACCTCCGGCCCGCGGCCGCGGTGGGTGCCGATGCTGGACGGGCTGGACCTGATCTTGCGCTGGTTCACCGACGACGTGCGTACCCGGTTCCCGGCCTCTGCGGCGCTGTTCTGCGACGAGGGCGGCGGCCGGCTGCACCGGGGCACGATTCGCAACCGGCTGCGTCATTTGCTGGAACTGGAGGGCCGCCCGGCCGCCGGCCGGTTCACCCCGCACACGCTTCGCCACGCGTGCGCCACTCACAACTATGAGCGGGGCGTCGACCTGGTGGCCATCCAGCAGATGCTCGGCCACTGGCAGGTGGCCACCACGATGCGCTATGTCTCGCCCTCGGCCACGTTCGTCGAGGACGCCTACCGGCGCGCGGTATCCGGCACGCTGGGCAGGCTCGCGGAGGACGACGATGGACGTTAAATGGCGGCTGCGGATGGCCGCGGCGCAGCGCGAGGTGTGGACCGGGGCCCAGCTGCGCCGGCTGCTCGCCGAGCGCGCCGGGCTGGAGCTGTCCTCAGCATCGGTGTCGGCGCTGCTCACCAAGACCCCGGCCCAGCTGAAGCTGTCGACGCTGGCCGCGCTGTGCACCGCGCTGGAGTGCGGGCCCGGCGACCTGATCGAGGTAGACACCACCCCGCTGACCCCGGCAGCCACGCCTGCGCGGGCGCCCCGGCAACAACCCACGCCGGCCCGGGGCCGGTCGATGCCGCCGGTGTGAGCATGGCGCCGGAACCGGCTCCCTGCGTGGGCTGCGGCGCACCGCTTCGCCGCAGGCAAGGCGCCTGGTGTTCCCGCTGCCGCCAGGAACGGGTGAAAGCTTCCTGCCCGGGCTGCGGCATCGGCCGGCTGCTGCTGGCGGAAACCGGCCGGTGCGCCACGTGCTCCAGGACGTGCGCGGACTGCGGCAAGGTAGTCCGGCCCCGGGGGCGCGAGCGGTGCAGCCGCTGTCACCGCACGGCCAAGCCGTCCCGCACCTGCCGGGCCTGCGGGAAGCTGGCGCTGATCGTGGGGCGCGGCTTGTGTGACAACTGCTGGCAGCAAGACCCGGCCCGGCTGCCTGGGCAGGCCGGGCGACTCGCCGCCCGGCTGGCCGACCCGCCGTCCTGGCTGAGCGACTTCGCCGCGCACGCCGCCGCCCGGCACTGCACGGGACGGACCTCACTGATGATCAGCCGCCTCGGCCGCCTGCTCGCCGAGACCCCCGCCGCGAGTCCGCAGGCGATCCTCGAGAAGGCCAGCCGGGCTGGCCGCTCCACGGGCACCCTCGCCCGTGCCCTGGAAGACTTCTTCACCGACGCCAGGCTCGCGTTCCCCGCCGACCACGCCACCCGCCGGGAAACCGCACGCCGCCAGCGCCGGGTCGGGGAAACCCCCGAGCCGCTGCGTCCCGCCCTTGCCCGCTACGCCGCCGCCCGGCACACCGCCCAGCAACGGTCCCGGCGGGCGGGGACCCGCCCACGCTCGGATCGCACCCTCACCGACGAACTGGCCATCCTCAGGGACCTCGCCCGCTTCCTCGCCGGCGAACGGGGCAAGACGGCCTGGGCCACCGCCCAGACCGCGGACCTGGAAGCCTTCCTCGCCCGCCACCCGGCCAGCCGGTCACGGCGACTGAGCATCATGCGCTCGTTCTTCCGCTGGGCCCGGGCCAGCCGCCTGGTCCTCGCCGATCCCACCGCCGGGCTGTCCACCCGCCAGCCCCGCGGTTATCACCCCCGCACCCTCACCGTCGCCGAGCAGCGGCGCCTGTTCCGCCGCTGGACCACCGACCCGGACATCCACCCGCACGAGGCGCTGACCGGCCTGCTGGCGCTCCTGCATGCCACACCATCCAAGGACCTGCGCAACCTCAAGGTCACCGACATCGACACGACCGCGCGCACCATCAGGCTCGGACACCGGCCACACCCGGTCCCGCTCGACCCGGCTACCTGGCACGCGCTCCAGCGCTGCCTGGACCACCGCGACCGGCTCGGCACCCACAACCCGCACGTGATCGTCACCACTCACACCAAGACCCGCCGCACACCGGCATCCGACCAATACCTGGTCCGCGTCATGGATCCCGCCGACATCACAACCAGGACGCTGCGGGCCACCCGCATCGTCGACCTCGTCGCCAGCCTGGACCCCAAGCTGGTCTGCGAAGCCCTCGGCATGGACCCCGCCGGCATCCTGCCCTACACAGCCGACCAGGTCCAAGACACCCGGCTCGCCGACCTGTGAACTTCAGGTGCCACCTCGCACACGTTGCCGCGAACCTGTGCGCTTTGCGGGTGTCGTTGATGGTCGTCTCGGTCCGTAGCGCCCGTCCCTGTTTGTGGTACTGCTTGATGCTGGTGTGCTTGTAGTCGATGTGCAGGCTCGGGGTGACCCCGGTGGTGAGCACCCGGGTGCGGAACCGGCCCGGGGTGGCCCGGCGTCCGCGTGTCATCACGCGCCGGTCGAAGATCAGGCTGACCTGGTCCGGGCGGCCGGCGTCGAGGTTGTCCCGGATGACCTGCTCGAAAAACACCCGTCCCGAGACCGGCTGATCCAGCATCTGGGTCAGGGAGAACTCCGCCTGCAGGATCGAGAGGTCATAGCGATAACCCGCGGCGCGGTCGGCCGGACTGAACGGGTGCGGCAGGATCGCCAGCCATTTCCGCAGCAGCGCGTCGATCTGATCGGGACCCAACCGGTCACAGATCGCCTGCACTCCAGCGGGGTCATCGACCGCGGCGAAGCCGTTGTCCAGCGCGGTGAAGGTGATCTCCTCCTTGGCGGCCTGGCGTTTGGCCCACTCGTGGCCGTTGATGCACAGCTTGGCGTTGTAGGGGAAATAAGAGCTGAACTTGAGGAAGAACGGGCCGAAATCGGCATCCACGCAGTAGAAGTAGAACTGGTTGATCACCCCGGTCGAGCGGACGATCCACGGATAAGCCAGACCCTCGGCATTGCGGCGTTTCTCGGTGCGGAACACCGAGTTCTTCTCCTGCGCCCGGCCGATGAACAATACCCCCTCCGCGGCGGTGAAGGACGCCATGTACTCGTGCATGACATCGTCTTTGCGCTGGCCCCGAACAAAGTCGACGATCGGAACCCCGTGGTCGAGGGCATAGCGACGGATTCCCGCGGTGAACGCGTCACTGATCTTCCCCAGCGGTGCGGTCGACGCGATCGGCAACCCCAGCTGGCGGTGCACGAACCCGACCAGCCCAGCGGCGTACTGCAACTGCGGCACGTACACATTGAGATACATCCGGTCGATGCACTCGATCTCGAACACCGTGTGATCATCAAGGACATCAGCGACAGTGCGCGCTACCGTCATAGAGGGCTCCGGTCGGACGGGCGGCCAGCAGGCCAACCAACCGCTCCAAGCGGTTCATACACCGGACCGGCGTGCCGGTCACGGTCTCAACCCACCCGACCGGAGCCCGCCCACCCAACCCGACCACCACACGCCTCGTCGGGCTGGGGTGAAACCCCGTTAGAAGTACCTTTTGATGATGTCATGGGAGCCTCTGCGGCGTCGCCAGCGACATCTGCCATGGAGCGAACGGGATGCGATGGGTCCGGTGGCTCGCTCTGAGTGATCCTCGCGCAGTCTGTTAGCCGTCACTGAGGACGCCGACGGGGGGGTTGGATTCGCGCCGCTGACGGTGACGACGTCCAGCACGTGCCCGGGGCACTCGTCGGCGCCGCCACCGTGTCGGCCCGGCGGCTTCGCCCTGTTGCTGGCGAGTCGGGATGTCGTCACGGTGTCGAGGCGCAACTTCATCACTGTCTCCGCAGTGGACGAATCTGGCTGGGCCAGCCCAACACCAGTTGCGTGGATTTCGTAGGCGTAGTGCTTATCGCCGACGGTATCCTCCCGCTCACGTTGCCGCGGAACACCGGTGATCAGAACGCGGGTTCCTGACGCCGCCCGGCGGTGAGAGGCAGCAGCGATGAGCACTCGCGGGGAGATCGCCCGATTGCCGCTCTCTCCGGAACTTGTCGGTGAGCTACGACTGCTCCCCTTGCCCCGGCGCGGCCGTCACCGCGCTCCCGCCCAGGACCGCGCCGAATGGCGGCGCGGTGAGTAGCTCCCGGGCCGGGAACCGAGCTTCCCGGTCAGTGGAACTCGTCGTCACGGGCTGTTGCGGTGAACGCGGTCCATGTGGTCGCTGTGATGGTCAGTACTGGCCCGGTGGGGTCTTTGCTGTCTCGGATGGCGCGGTCGCCGTTGGGGAGTTGGGCGATTTCGACGCAGGCGTTGCCCGCGCCGCTGCGGTTCGGCTTCCGCCACCGCAGCTGTTCTAGGTCATGCATGGGTCCTCACTTTCGTGTTTCATCGTAGAGGCCCGATAGCCAGCGCAGGCTTTCCCTGGCGGGGAGGGCCTGGGTGCGGAGTAGTTCCCACAGGTCCAGGAGCTGGCTGACGGTGGCGCGGTCGTCGGTGACGTGCCCGCCGATGGCGTGTTCTTGGTAGCCGGAGGGCGGTGCCAGGTCTGTGTCGAAGGTGAGCACGGCGAACGAGCCCGACATGCTCGCGTGCAGACCAGCCTGATATGGCAGCACGTGCAGGGTGACGTTGGGCCGGCGGGCCATGGTGATGACGTGCTCCAGTTGGGCGGGGCCGATCTCGGTGTCCGCGAGGGCCCGCCGGAAGGCTGCTTCGGAGATCACGGTGGAGAGCTCCAGGGGCGTGTCGTCGGTGAGCCGGGCTTGCCGTCGCATCCGGGCGGCTACCCACTTGTCGAGGTTGGCGGGTGTGATCAGGTCTCCGGCCACGGTGTGGACGCGCCGTGCGTAGGCTTCGGTCTGGAGCAGGCCGGGGATCAGCTCGCCCTCGAAGCTGCGCATGGTGGTGGCGTCGGTTTCCATTTCGACGTAGCGCTTGAGCCAGGACGGCAGGCGGTAGGTGGATGACCAGCCTCGTTTGCTCGCGTGCTGGCGGAGTTCTTCCAGGGTTCGGTGTTCGTCGTCGCTGGCGCCGTAGCGGTCGAGGATGACCTTGAGTTCGGGTTTGCGGATGGAGTTGCGCCCGTTCTCGATGTGCCCGATGCGGGAGCGGGCGCAGTCGAGGACGGCGGCGGCGTGCTCCATGGTGATGGCAGCGTCGTTGCGCAGCCTGCGGAGCTCGGCGCCGAGTTGTCTACGGCGCATGGTCGGGCCCGGCGGTGCCATGTCGTGATCGTAGCCTCACAGTAGATCACCTCTTCTGCGCTTATAAATTGTAGCGCTACATTTTATCCTTGAAGTCAGATGGCAAGATGTAGTGGATCGCTCACCTGGGTTGAGTGCGAAGCAGGAGGTCAAGACATGCAGTTCACCCACTGGCTGCGGCGCGGCCGCCCGCGAACCTCACCCGGGACACTCAGCGCCCCGCGCCGCCTGATCACCGTGACCGATGCCCAAGAGGGGACAGCCCACCTCGTCACCATTGAGGCGATGGAAGCCGGACACCGAACAGCGGAACGACGCTATGCCGCTGTGTGCGGTACCGACGTGCTCCCGGCGAGCCTCACCACGTCGGAACGCCGACCCTGCACCGGCTGCCGCCGCTGGTTCGCCGCCCACCAGCGAGGGCCGCTCGGTGGCACCTGAGAAGAAGCCCCATCAGGGCATTGGGTACAGCATCAACCCGGGAGTGCCCTGTCCGCAGACAGTGCTAGTGGCGGTCATGTCCAGCGGTGGTTACCTGTTCATCGGCCGCACCCCCGACATGCCCGCGGCCTTCGTCGCCGCCCAGGACGCCGGCCCCTTGCGCCATGCACTCCAGGCGGCATTCGGCCGATCACC
>DASTBN010000786.1:0-2667 GCA_035712045.1 Pseudonocardiaceae bacterium | reverse complement strand
CCGATGCTCTTGGCAAGATATTTTGTGAGGTATCCGACGTGGCGGTTGGCTTCCTCGGTGCCGCCGAGGATGCCCTTGACGTGCACTTGCGTCCCGAATCGCACGACGTGCGCGGGCTCGGTCAGTTGCTCACAGGCCTGTTCCCAGGTGGGGAGTGGTGTTCCGGTGTCGGGGTCGGTGAAGGCCTGTGCTCTGGTATCCCAGAGGGGGAGCCGGTTGCCGGTGTAGCGGAGCTGGTCGTGTGCTGGCCACCAGACTTGATGGTAGGTCGCTGCGGTGATGGCCCGGAGTTCGGCGCGGGGGATGGCTCCCCGGATCGCGGTGTGGAAATGGGGAGCGCCTCGTTTCTGGGGTTCGACGGTGCCGAAGTACTGCACATCCCAGCCCACACAGCGGCGGGTGTTTTGCCAGAACCGGTCCAGTAGCGCGGGGAAGTGGATCGCGTCCCGTGCCGCGCGGCGGTAGTCATAGTGATCCGGATCTAGCGCGGCTCCGTCGTTGTCGACGCGGCCGTAGGAGTCCAGGGTGAGGGTGAGGAATGTCGAGGGCCGGTATCGCCCGGCGAACACCCGCCCCACCGTGCGTTTGTCCACTGGCCGGCGTGGCAGATCGGGGGCGTCTTGCCGGCGCCGGGTGGAGCGTTTGAGGGGTGTGGGCAGGGGATCGAGCGGGGTGAGCCGGCCACGGACTCCGGCGGCGCGGAGTTCGGTGTCGAGCCCGGCGACGGATTCGGCGATCTGCTCGCAGGTGATCTCATCGCCACGGGTTTTGCATTCGGTGTAGGCAGCCAGCAGATCGGCCCGGGTGGCCATCAGCGCCGTGTGGTTCTCGGTGGGCGTGGCGCGGTCGATGATGGGCTCGGTGTCGAGGTGCCAGCCTTCCCGGCATTGCGCCATCCGCAGTCGGCGGGCCTTCTCCGCGCAGGGGCGGCACTGGTCCTCCCTGGTGGATCCGCAGGGCACAGGCACCACCTCGACACGGCCGGTGGTGGTCTCGATCCGGCGCATCGCCAGTGGCCGCAGGCACACGCCGTGCTCCTCGGCTAGCGTCTCGATGACATCGGTGGTGAGGGGCAGCGCGGCCCGCTGGGCCCGGCTCATCCCCCCGTGAAGGGTGCTGGGGTCGGGTGTGTTCATCGGAGGGTGACCCCTTCCCTGGCTTGCCCGGGGGTGGCGAGATGGCGCAGGGTCGTCAGTGGCACGGTGGTGGTAGCTCCGGGTTCGAGACCGGTGCTCATGCGAAGGTCGCTGACGTGGAGTCCGCCGTAGACCTGGACCCCAGCGCCGCCGGGCAGGATCCCGGTGATGGAGAGGTGCACCGAGTCACCCTGGGGTGCCCGCCAGGCTTCGGCGGTGATCTGGGTGAGCGTGTCGGCCCAGGCCAGGAGTCCCTGGGCCAGGGCGGCTGGCCCGTGGTGGGGCAGCTGCACGGTCACTGGTGGCCCGGGTGGGCTGGCCTCGACGCGGACCGAGGCGATCGCGGGGAGCTCGAAGGCGGCGAGGTGCGCGCTGATCGCGGCGAGCAGGTCGGCTGTGCTGGTCATGCGGCACCTCCGTGAGTCGAGCCGGTCGGGCCGATGGGTGGGGTGGGGAAGGGCAGCACCGCGCCGTCACGGGTGGTCGGGCCGGTGACGAACGCTTCGAGTTCCTTGATGACCTCGTCGGGCACCCACCCGGCCCGCACCCGCAGCGGTTCGCGGATGCCCTCACCCCAGGCGTAGCCGACACCTGGCTCTGCTTCGGTGATCCGGCTGGCCCACGCGCCGCGTTCGTAGGCGTTCTCGCCGAGGACCATGCCCACGTGGGATTTCGCGGAGACCCGCAGGCAGATCCGCCGGGGGAACAACTCCCGGACCGGGACGGTGTCCTTGGTGGGTTCCTGGACATAGCCGCGCACGGTGAACCCGAGTGCCCGGCCTTGGGTGGTCAGCAGCGCCACCCGCTCGGTGATCGCCTCCCGGGTCTTGCGATCTGTGTACCTGGTCAGAGCGCCGATCTCGTCGAATTCCAGCAGCTCCAGCGGGTGCTCAGGGCTGATCGGTACCGCCCGCACCCGCCCCGCGAACTCCGCCTTCCGCGTGTCCATCGTGGCGAGGAGGTCGTCGAGGACCGCCAGGGCTTCGGTGCCGGTGACGGCGTAGCGGTGGAAGATCCGCCGTCCGTAGGCCAGTTCCATGCCCTTGGGGTCGATCCCGGAGACCCGGACGAGGCCATCCCGGATGGCGGGGCGATCGTGAGGAGCGGGCACCACATCACGGAGTTCTTCCCGGCGCCGGTGGCTCCGGCGGTGAGGGTGTGGCCTCCGGCGAGGGGGATGTGCCAGTCGTGGCCGTATTCGGTGCGCCCGGCCCACACCCGCCGCAAATCGATCACTGTGCCCGGGATATCGGCCAGTCTCAGATCCGGGCAGGGCACCGGATCGGCCAGCAGGTCACGGCGCTGGAAATCGATCGACACGACGTTGGGTGACAGTTCCCGGACCTGACAGCGGGCCACACCCCGCGCCGAGGCCAGTGCCCGGGCGGCCTCATCGAGGTCTTCGGGTTTCTGGCCCGGTACCAGCCGCACCCGGACCTCGTCCCACGACGGGCCCGAGCGCACCCCCAGCACCGCTGGTAGCTGGGCGGGCGCGGGGCGCCGGGTGCGGCCCAGAGCACGCCCGAGCGGA
>DASTBN010000785.1:0-4456 GCA_035712045.1 Pseudonocardiaceae bacterium | reverse complement strand
GCACCCCGAGGGTGTGGGACTCGGCTGAGGCGCGGGCGGCCCGGTGGGTTGCCCGCACCGCGATGCCGACCACGGCGGCGACGATCACCGCCACCAGCACTAACACGACCAGAGCGATGATGTCGTTGGGGGCGGCGATGGTCAGCCGGTAGATCGGGGGGATGAAGTAGTAGTCGAGCAGCAGCGCGCTCGTCACGCCCGCGAGCAGCGCCGGGCCCAGCCCGCCGAGACAGGCGATGCCCACCAGACCCAGCAGGAAGATCAGCGCCTGGCTGGTCAGGTTCAGCTGCCCGCGCAGCTGGGCGAGGATCGCGGTGATCACCCACGGCTCCGTCCAGGCCGCGGCGGCGGCAGCGAGCTGGCGCCGCGGGGACAGGTACGCACGCACCGGCGGCGGCCGCTGGCCTTGGCTGGCGCAGGGATGGGTGACCAGGTGCACGTCGATGTCCCCGGATGCTGCGGTCACCGTCTCACCGATCCCGCGCCCGCCGAGCAGCCTGCCCACCCAGCCGCGGCGGCTGGTGCCCAGCACCAGTTGGGTGGCGGTTTGCGCCCGGGCGAAATCCAGCAACGCGGCGGGGATGTCGTCACCGACCACCAGGTGATAGCTGCCGCCCAGGGATTCCACCAGCCGGCGCTGGGCGGCCAGCGCGGAGGGATCAGCACCGGTCAGCCCGTCGACGCGGGTGACGTGGACCGCGAGCAGGTCACCGCCACCTCCGGCGTGGGCGGCGATGCGGGCGGCCCGGCGGATGAGGGTGTCGCCCTCCGGGCCGCCGGTGAGCGCGACCACGACACGTTCCCGGGTCTCCCAGACACCGCCGATGCCGTGCTCGGCCCGGTAACGCCGCAGGCCTTCGTCGACCCGGTCGGCGAGCCAGAGCAGCGCCAGCTCGCGCAGCGCGGTGAGGTTCCCAGGGCGGAAGTAGTTGGCCAGCGCGGCGTCGATTTTCTCCGGGAGATAAATGTTGCCATGCGCCATCCGCCGCCGTAGCGCCTCGGCGGTCATGTCGACCAGCTCGATCTGGCTGGCCCGGCGCACCACCTCATCGGGCACGGTCTCCCGCTGCACGACACCGGTGATCTTCGCGACCACGTCGTTGAGGGATTCCAGATGCTGGATGTTCACCGTGGTGATCACGTTGATGCCAGCGGCCAGCAGCTCCTGGATGTCCTGCCAGCGCTTGGCGTGCCGGCCGCCGGGGACGTTGGTGTGCGCGAGCTCATCGACCAGGGCCACTTCGGGGTGGCGGGCCAGGACCGCGTCGAGGTCCATCTCGGTGAACTCGGCATCCCGGTAAACCCGCCGGACCTGCGGCAGCGCCTCCAGGTCACCGATCAGCGCCGCGGTCTTGGCCCGGCCGTGCGTTTCGACCAGGCCGATCACGACGTCGGTGCCGCGGTCCCGGCGCCGGTGGCCCTCTTCCAGCATCCGGAAGGTCTTCCCGACCCCGGGCGCCGCGCCCAGATACACCCGCAGCACTCCGGTCGTGCCCATCGCCGCTCCCCACCTCGTTACGTGCTGATGCCCGCCCACCCGGTGGCCTAGTGCGGGTGGGCGAGCGCGATGTTGAGTTCTACGACGTTGACCTGGGGCTGGCCGAGAATCCCCAGCGTGCGACCCCGCACATGGGCGGCCACCAGGGCACGGACCGCGGCCGGATCCAGCCCGCGAGCCCGCGCCACCCGGTTGACCTGCTCGAAGGCGTAGGCTGGGGAGATGTCCGGGTCCAGTCCCGAGGCGCTGGCCGTCACCGCGTCGGGCGGCACGCTGGCCGGGGGCACCCCGTCGAAGGCCGCGACCGCCGCCCGGCGCCGCTGGATGCTGGTGATCAGGTCAGGGTTGGACGGGCCGAGGTTGGACGCACCGGAGAACAGCGGGTTGTACCCGGGATCGTTTTTGTTGTTCGGGTCCGCGGCCGCTGACGGGCGGGGCTGGAACCACTGCGGCGAGGGGTTGCCCTGCGCGTCGGTGAATGCCTGGCCCAGCAGGCGGGACCCCACCACCTGGCCGTTCGCGGTGACCAGTGACCCGTTGGCCTGGCCGGGGAAGAACAGTTGCCCGATGCCCAGCACCACCAGCGGGTAGAGCACGCCGGTCAGCACGGTCAGCACCAGCAGCGCCCGCAGCGCGGCCAGGTGCTGGCGCACCGGTCCCGGCCACCGGGAGGTCATGAACGACACCGTGCTCACCCCAATCCGGGAATGAACTGGACGATCAGGTCGATGAGCTTGATCCCGAGAAACGGCAGCAGCAGCCCCCCGGCGCCGTAGATCCACAGGTTGCGGCGCAGCAGGGCCGAGGCCGAGGAGGGGGTGTAGCGCACCCCGCGCAGGGCCAGCGGGATCAAAGCGACGATGATCAGTGCGTTGAACACGATCGCGGAGGTGATCGCCGAGGTCGGGGAGTGCAGCCGCATGATGTTCAGCGCGTCCAGCCCCGGGTACACCGCGGCGAACATGGCGGGGATGATCGCGAAGTACTTGGCCACGTCGTTGGCGATGGAAAACGTGGTCAGCGCGCCGCGGGTGATCAGCAGCTGCTTGCCGATCTCGACGATCTCGATCAGCTTGGTCGGGTTGGAGTCCAGGTCGACCATGTTGCCGGCCTCTTTGGCGGCCGACGTGCCGGTGTTCATGGCCACCCCGACATCGGCCTGGGCCAGCGCGGGGGCGTCGTTGGTGCCGTCGCCGGTCATGGCGACGAGTCGCCCCCCGGTCTGTTCCTTGCGGATCAGGGCCATTTTGTCTTCGGGGGTGGCCTCGGCGAGGAAGTCGTCCACTCCTGCCTCGGTGGCGATCGCGGCCGCGGTGAGCTGGTTGTCACCGGTGATCATGACGGTGCGGATGCCCATCGCCCGCAGCTCGGCGAATCGTTCCTGGATATCTTCCTTGACCACGTCCTTGAGATGGATCACGCCGAGCGCATGGGCCGTGCCGCTGATCTGTTCGGCCACGACCAAGGGAGTGCCCCCGGCGGCGGCGATCGCGTCCGCCATCGGCCCGAGCCCGCTGGTCGGCTGGCCACCGCCAGCACGGATCCACTCCCGGACCGCACTGGCGGCGCCCTTGCGGATCTGCCGGCCATCGGGAAGGTTCACCCCGGACATCCGGGTTTGCGCGGTGAACGGGACGAACTCGACGTCGGTCACCTCGCGACCACGCAGGCCGTAGGCCTGCTTGGCCAGCACCACGATCGAGCGGCCCTCGGGGGTCTCATCAGCCAGGCTGGCCAGCTGCGCCGCGTCGGCCAGCCGCTCGATCGACACGCCCTCGGCCGGGAGGAACTCAGTGGCCTGGCGGTTGCCCAGAGTGATCGTCCCGGTCTTGTCCAGCAACAGCGTGTTCACATCCCCGGCGGCCTCCACCGCCCGGCCGGACATCGCCAGCACGTTGCGCTGCACCAGCCGGTCCATGCCGGCGATGCCGATCGCCGAGAGCAGCGCGCCGATCGTGGTCGGGATCAGCGCCACCAGCAGCGCCACCAGCACCACCAGGGATTGCGGGGCGTGGGAGTAGTACGCCATCGGCTGCAGGGTGACCACCGCGAGCAGGAAGATGATCGTCAGCGAGGCGAGCAGGATGTTCAGCGCGATCTCATTGGGCGTCTTCTGCCGCGCCGCCCCTTCCACCAGCGCGATCATCCGGTCAATGAAGGTCTCGCCCGGTTTTGAGGTGATCCGCACCACGATGCGGTCGGAGAGCACCGTGGTACCGCCGGTCACCGCGCTGCGGTCCCCGCCGGATTCGCGGATCACCGGTGCGGACTCCCCGGTGATCGCGGACTCGTCCACGCTGGCGATGCCCTCGACCACGTCGCCGTCACCAGGAATGACCTGCCCGGCCTCGACCACCACGTGATCACCCAGCCGCAGAGTGACCCCGGGAACCTGTTCCTCGGTCACCGACGGGCCGGGCCACCCCGTGAGCCGCCGGGCGGTGGTCTCCCGTTTGGTCCGGCGCAGCGTTTCGGCCTGCGCCTTGCCCCGGCCTTCGGCGACCGCCTCGGCGAGGTTGGCGAACACCACCGTCAGCCACAACCAGACCGTGATCACCCAGGCGAACACCGTCGGAGCCGCGATCGCCTCGATCGTGGTCAGCACCGAACCGACCTCGACGACGAACATCACCGGATTGCGGAGCTGCACCCGGGGATCAAGCTTGCGGAGCGCGCCGGGAGTCGACCGGAGCAGCTGCTGGGGGTCCAGCAGCCCGGCGGAGACCCGGCGGGTCCGTCCTTCGGGCGGCTGGCGTGGCGGACGCCGCAGCGGCGGGTTAGTCGTCAGCGACATCAGTGCAGTCCCTCCGCGATCGGGCCCAGCGCCTGAGCCGGGAGATAGGTCAGCGCCACGACGATGAGCACCACGCCGAGCAACATGCCGATAAATAGCGGCCGGTGCGTGGGTAGCGTGCCGGCGCTGGCCGGGACCGCGCGCTGGGAGGCCAGTGACCCGGC
>DASTBN010000784.1:0-7441 GCA_035712045.1 Pseudonocardiaceae bacterium | reverse complement strand
CCCTGATCCAACGCAACGGGTGTAACGCCATGAAGCGCCCTGGCGTTCCCAGTTCCTGGACGAACCTCTGTGTCACCACCCGCCACGCGGAAGCCCACTCAGCATCGCCCATACTGAGTGAATCGGCACCGCATTGTGACTCGTTACTTCACCAAAGGTGTACAAGATAACTCTTTCGAGTGATAGATGTTGCGCCCGTCCGGGCGGGGCAGCCTCAGATGACGGCAGGCTCCGGGTTCCCCGCCGCACGAATCGCACGGCGGATCGGGAGTAGCGAAACCAGTACGAAACCGACAGTGAAGAACACCACCAGGGACACGATCGCTGGTCGAAACGACCCGGTGGCGGCGCCGATCGCGCCGAACAGCAACGGCCCTACGGTGGAGGTGGCCTGCTCGCCGATCTCGTAGACCGCGAAGTACTCGGCTTCCTTGCCCGCCGGCACGAGCTGGCTGAACAGCGACCGGGACAGCGCGTTGGTGCCACCCAGCACCAGCCCGATACCGATGGCGACCAGGATGAACTGAAGCCGATCACCGGCCCGGATGAAGTACGCCGCGATGATCACGCCGACCCACGCCAGCAGGCTGCCCATGATCGTGCGCTTGGCACCGAAGCGCCGGGCGAGCCAGCCGTGTATCAGCGCACCAAAGAAGGCCACAAACTGCACCATCAGGATCGTGCCGATCAGGGTGCTGCTCGGCAGCCCTAGCTCCAGATCACCGTACTGGCCGGCGACGCTGGCCACCGTCGCGATCCCGTCGGTGTAGACCAGATAAGCGGCCAGGAAACCCAGCGTCAGCGGATAGCTCCGGGCGCCGCGCAGCGTGATCGCCAGCTGGCGGAAACCGGCGGTGAGCATTGCCAGGCCCCACTCATCGCCCTGTGCGGGCTGGTAGCTGCGCATCCGTGCCAGGGGGATGAAGGTGAAACCGGCCCACCACAACCCGGCGGTCACGAAACAGACCCGCACCGCCGCCGACTCGGACAGGCCCAGCGCGTCGCGGCCGAGATAGGTCGCCAGGTTCAGGGCCAGTGCGATACCTCCGCCCAGATAGCCGAAGGCCCAGCCCCGAGCGGAGAGCCGGTCCCGTTCATCGGGTGCGGCGATCTCCGGCAAGACCGAGTAGTAGATGACCACTGAGGCGTAGTAACCGGTGGTCGCGATGATGAACAGAAGGACGCCGAGCCGCCAGTTGGTCCCGGTGACCAGGCCCAGCAACGCCGTCGCGATGGCCCCGATGAACGCGAAGAGCCCGAGCATCAGCCGCTTGTGCTGGGTGCGGTCGGCGATCGCGCCGGTCAGCGGCAGCACCAGCACCTGCAGCAGGGTGGACGCGGAGAGCAGGTAATCGAACAGTGACCCCGCCGGGAACTCCAGGCCGAACAGCGAGATCGTGCAGTGCACCAGGCCGCTGCGGGCCGGGCAGCTCTGGCCGGAGGCCACGGCATCGTTCTTCGCCACCGCGGTGAGGTAGAGCGAGCCGAAAACGGTGACGATCGAGGTGGGGAACACCGAGTTGGCCCAGTCATACCAGCACCAGGCACGTTGATCTCGTTGGCGGCTGGGGTCGCTCACCCAGCCGGCCCGCCCGGCCAGTCCCGCCGGGCACGCAGCACCTCGCGCAGCACGTCGGGCCGATCGGTGATCAGCCCGTCGACGCCGAGATCGAGCAGCGCATGCATCTCCGTGGCCTGGTCCACCGTCCAGACATGGACCTCCGCGCCGAGCTGGTGGGCGTAGCGCACCAACGTCCGGTTTATCACCGGTATCCCATACCACCGCAGCGGCAGCTGCGCCAGCTCGCCACGGATCGGAGCGGCGCCCGGCGGTACCGGGCACGCTGATCGCAGCCGGAGCGCTGCCGCCGACGCACTGCCCATCGACGTCAGCAGCCGCGATCCGGCGGCGGCGCGCAGCCGTCTCAGCCGTGATTCGGAGAACGACGCCAGGCACACCCGGTGCCAGCTGTTGGTGCGGCTCAGCAGCTCCAGTGTCGGCGTCACCGCAGAGTCCGCCTTGACGTCGATGTTGAGCAGCGCGTCGGGGAGTTCTTCGAGCAGCTCATCCAGCCGGCAAACCGGCTCGTGGCCGTTCACCCGGGCGCTGCGGACGACGTTCCAGCCCAGACGTTCAATGACGCCGGATCGGTCGGTGGTCCGGTCCAGGGTGGGATCGTGCATCACCACCACAACCCCGTCCCGGGTGGCCCGGACGTCGGTCTCCAGGTAGCGGTACCCCTCATCGGCAGCCCGGCGGAACGCGGCCAGCGAGTTCTCCATCCCGGCCAGCTCACCGATGTGCCACCCGCGGTGGACGAAGGCGCGGGGAAACGGCCCGTCCAGGAACGGGTGCCGGACGGAAGTCACGGCGCTCATTCTGCCGGGCGCCATTCAGGCACGGCGCTCCGCTGTCGCCGAGTTCGACCGCACCGGCGAGTTCGATCTTGTCCCTGGTCCAGCCCAGTATTCCGGCGACCGCGGCCGGTAGCGCCCGCGCCGTCGCGCCGCGCCAGGCGAGGTAGCCGTCCGGACGGATGAGCACCGCAGCAGCCGGGTCCAGCGCGTAACGGGTGTCAGCTCGCCGTCCGGGTCGGATAGGTCCCGGCCAACGGTATACACGCTGATCGGCAGCCCGGTCGCGGCGAGCCGCGCGACGATCCTGTGTCGCGGTATTGAGCAGCGCGGTCATAGCGGTCAGCTCACCGGCCGCGGCCGCGCCCGCTGCGGCCCACAACTCGGCCATCGCCTGCAAGGCGGGAAGCCGCAGCCGCCCAGCCCGGTCGGCGACACGCTGCGCGAGCGGGCGTGCCGCCCGTGATCCCTCGACGAGCAGGACGGTATCAGCGCTGAGCAGATCGATCCGGACGATGTGGGCGAGCATGCCGGCCTGCGCCGCGAGCTCGCGGACTACCCCGAGCGACGGCGCGTGGGGATAACCGCCCGACAGCTCCTGAGCGGCCAGCAGGAACAACGTCTCCACGCGCCATGGGGTCAGCCCATGCTCAGCGGCGACCTGAGCGGCCCGGCGCAGCATGGCCGCAGTACCCACCGGATCCGTACCGAACTTGCTGTTGGCGAGGACGGTCAGCGCCTCGCAGAGGATCTCCGGTGCCGCGCAGTCCCGCTCCGCGGCACGAACCGCGGCAGTGGCCAGGGAGGTGGCGCGTTCCACGTCTCCGGCGCCGTACGCGGCGTCCGCCGCGAGCACCAGGCTGCGCGGATCCGCCGGGCGGCCAGCGCGTTCCAGGTAGCCCTCCGCAGTGGTCCACTGGCCACCGCTGATGGCGGCCCGGGCCAGGCGCAGGCATAGCTCGGCGTGCTGTTGCCCGACGACGGCGCCGGCCAGTCCATCGGCACCCGTTTCCACCTGTCCCAGCATGGTGAGCACCTGGACCCGCTCGGCGGCGACCGCGCCGACTAGCCGTCCAGTCGCGGCGGCTCTGGCCAGCGATTCCTCGGCGCTGCGCAGCGCCCCCCGGGCGGCGTCGCGGCGGGCGAGCGCCAGCAGGAGCTCTGCGGCTCGCTCTGGCTGACCGGCCACGACGAACAGCTCAGCGGCCGCCGCGGGATCGTCTGGGCCGCCGCGATCAGCCAGGGCCCGAGCGGCGCGCGCCGCCAGCGCGGCCCGATCCGGCGGCAACAGCGTCGCGAGCACAGCGTCACGGGTGAGGGCGTGCCGCCACCGCAGCTGTCCGTCCCGCGGATCTCCCGGGACGCTCAGCAAGCCGACCCCGGTAGCGCTTCGCAACGCACCGAGGACCGTGGTCTCGGCCAATCCGGTCACGGTGCCGAGCAGCCGCCAGTCCAGATCACCGGCCACCGCGGCGGCGAGGAGCACGGGACGCTGGGCGGCGGGCAGCGCGGCCAGCCGCCCAGCCACCAAGGCTGCCAGGGTCGGCGGTATCGGCGCCCGCTAGCTGGTGGTGTCCAGCAACTCCTCGACGAGGAAAGGCAGCCCGTCCGATCGGGCCACCAGCTCCCGCAAGTCCGGCTCGGGCAGCGGCGCGCCATGTCGGCAGGCCATCGCCAGCTCCGCGACCCCGGCTGGGTCCAGCCGGGTCAACGGCAGCGCGGTGACCCCCGGTGAGTGGCCAGCTGGGCCATGCCTGGCACCCTGACGTCGTCGCGGGCGGTTAGTGTGAGCAGCACCGGTGCGCCGGAAAGCGCGTCAGCGAGGTAACCCACCAGGCTGAGCGTGTCCGCGTCGGCCCAGTGCAAGTCTTCCAGCACCAGCAGGCAGCCGACACCTCCATGCAGCTCGCTGAGCAGTGCCAGCATGCCTTCGCCCAGCACGACTGCCCGATCAAGTCCGGCGTCAGGCCCTGGCTCGGCGTCGGCGCCATCCCACGCGGGGATGAGGCGGCGCAGCGCCGGCCAATAGGGCCGCAACCGGGGGGAGTCGAGCAGCAGGGGATGTTCCCGTAGTGGTCCCGCCAGCGTCTCGGCCACGGCCCGATAGGTGCCTCCGCCGGGCACCGCGTGCCCGGTCAGCACGGTCAGCCCGGCACCCGTGACCAGCGCCGCCACTTCGGCCACCAGCCGTGACTTGCCGATCCCGGCTTCGCCTGTGACCAGCAGCGTCGACCCCCGGCCGCGTGACACCGCGCCGACCAGCTGGCGGGCGGCGGCCAGCTCAGCCCGCCGGGCGACCAGCACCGGGCTGCGGGTGAGGCCAGGCATACCGCCAGTACACCGGTCCGGCTACGCCGGAACCAACTGGGTCCGCTACCTAGAGACCCTCGGCTTCTCCCGGTCTGGCCTACAAGGTTCCGACGCCGACCGTTGCCGGGAATTCCCGCGAAGGGCCGAGCATAACCGCCTCGCCCGGTCGCGGCCTCGATGTCCCTGACTGGCGGACCTAAGACTGCGACACTGGCGATGAACCGCTGGCGCGATCCGGGCGAGGGAGTGGGCGATGACGGCACCTGTGACTGGCGCGCTGGTGATGCTCGCCGCCGAGCTCACCGCCCTGCTCGGTACCCGTGCTGTAATCGCCGACCGGCAGCGGCTGCGCACGTATGAGTGTGACGGGCTGACCCAGTACCGGGTGGTTCCCGGGCTGGTGGTGCTGCCGGAGTCCGCTGAGCAGGTGGCGGCGGTGGTCCGGGCGTGCGCCGCCGCACGGGTGCCGTTCGTGGCCCGCGGCTCGGGCACGGGACTGTCCGGGGGAGCGCTGCCGCACGCCGAGGGAGTGCTCATCGTGACCTCGCGGATGCGCCGGATCCTGGAGGTCGACATCGCCAACGAGCGCGCGATCGTCGAGCCAGGAGTGATCAACCTTGACATCACGAAGGCCGCCGCGCCGCACGGCTGGTACTTCGCGCCGGATCCCTCCAGCCAGCAGATCTGCTCGGTGGGTGGCAACGTCGCGGAGAATTCCGGCGGGGCGCACTGCCTGAAGTACGGGTTCACCACCCACCACGTGCTGGGCCTGGAGGTCGTCACCCCGGACGGGGAGCTCGTGTGGCTGGGCGGCACGACCCGTGACGCGCCCGGGTACGACCTGCTGGGAGCGTTCGTCGGCAGTGAGGGCACCCTCGGGATCGCCACCAAGATCGTGGTGCGGCTGCTGCGGGATCCGGAGTCGGTGCGCTGCCTGCTCGCCGCCTTCCCCGGGGTGAACGAGGCCGGTGCGGCGGTGTCGGCGATCATCGCCGATGGGGTCACCCCGGCCGCGATCGAGATGATGGACGCGCTGGCGATCGAGGCCGCCGAAGCCGCCGTGGCCTGCGGTTACCCCGAGGGGGCGGGTGCGGTGCTCATCGTAGAGCTCGATGGCCCCCTCGCCGAGGTCGAACACACCTTCGCCGCGGTGCAACGGCACTGCGTGGACGCGGGAGCAGCCGAGATCAGGGTGGCCCGGGACGCGGCCCAGCGGGCACTGTTCTGGAAGGGCCGCAAGTCCGCGTTTGCTGCGGTCGGCCGGATCAGCCCGGATTACATCGTGCAGGACGGGGTCATTCCCCGGACGGCGCTGCCGGAAGTCCTGGGCCGCATCGCCGAGTTGTCGGCCGGCACCGGGGTGCGGGTGGCCAACGTGTTCCACGCTGGTGATGGCAACCTGCACCCGCTGGTCCTGTTCGACGAGACCAGACCCGGTGAGGCCCAGGCCGCGGAGGAGGTCTCCGGCGCGATCCTCGATTTGTGCGTCTCCTACGGTGGGTCGATCACCGGCGAGCACGGGGTGGGTGTGGACAAAGCGCGGCACCTGCCGCGGATGTTCACCGCTGAGGACCTGGACACCATGCAACGGCTGCGCTGCGCCTTCGATCCAGCCGGGGTGTGCAACCCTGGCAAGGTGTTCCCGACTCCCCGGCTGTGCGGCGAGGTGCCCGGCAAGCGCAAAGGCGTGCACCCGCTGCAAGCGGCGGGCCTGGCCGAGCAATTCTGATGATCACCTCCGCCCCTGGCGGGCTGAGAGCGGCCTGCGATGACGTGACCGAGGCCACCGCCGGGGACACCGTGGACGGGGTAACGGCACGGTGGGTGGCCAGGCCTGCCAGCACCGAGGAGGTCTCGGCGGTGCTGCGCGCGGCGGCCTCCCTGGGGCTGCGCGTGGTGGCCCGGGGGAGTGGCACCCGGCTGTCGTGGGGCCTCCCGCCGGCCGCGCTGGAGCTGATCGTGGACACCAGCCGGATGAACGCGATGCTCGCCCATGCCGCCGGTGACCTGGTCCTCACCGCGCAGGCGGGACTGCGGATGACCGATCTCCGGGACGCTCTGGCGCCGCACCGGCAGCGGCTGGCGCTGGACGGCAGGGACGTCCTGAGGGGCACCATCGGCGGTGTCATCGCGACCGGGGCGTCGGGTCCGCTGCGCTACCAGTACGGCTCACCGCGCGATCTGGTCATCGGCATCACCGTGGTCCTCGCTGATGGCACCATCGCCCGCTCCGGCGGCGCGGTGGTGAAGAACGTCGCCGGCTACGACCTGGCCAAGCTCTACACCGGGTCGCTCGGGACGCTCGGGGTGATCACCGAGGCGGTGTTCCGGCTGCACCCGCTGCCCGAGGCGACCCGGTGGATCACCACGCACACCGCCGACGCCCAGCACGCGGCGGCCGCCGTCGCCGCGATCCGGGCATCACAGCACCACCCGGCCGCCCTTGAGGTGAATCGCGATGAGCCGGGCGGCACCGCGACCATCGGGGTGGCCATCGAAGGTGTGAGCGCGGGCATCGCCGCTCGCGCGCGAGCGGTCGCGAGCCTTCTGGGGGCTCGCGCCGTCGTGACCGAACGCCCGCCGGACTGGTGGGGCACGCCGCCGCCCTCCCCGTACGCCACGGTCACGTGTGAGCCGACCGGGCTGGCCGAGCTGATCGCCACTGCCCCGGGCACGCTGCGCGGCAGTGCGGGAGCCGGGGTGCTCGCCGCTGGCCTGGACGACGGTGACCAGCTGGGAGCCGACTTAACGCGCCTGCGCGCGATCGCCGCCCGGC
>DASTBN010000783.1:0-8028 GCA_035712045.1 Pseudonocardiaceae bacterium | reverse complement strand
TGACCCTGCTGCTCACCTTCGGGCTGCAGCTGGTGCTGGTGCAGGGCATGGCGGTGCTGTTCTCCGCCGACTACCGCTCGATCCCCACCTCGTACGCCTCGGAATCCTTCGCTGTCCTCGACATCCGGGTGCCCTACGGGCGGCTGATCGCGTTCGGGGTCGCGGTGGCGGCCACCGCCGCGCTGGTGCTGTTCACCCGGCGCGGCCGCACCGGCATCGCCATCCTGGCCACCGGGATGGATCGCACCGCCGCGCGGCTGATGGGCATCAACGCCCGGCACGTCTACGCGCTGACCGCCGGCATCGCCGCGGCCCTGGCTGGCGCGGCCGGGGCGATGGTGGGCCTGGTCGGCACGTTCAGCCCACCCGACGCGGGGCGGTTCACCCTGCTCAGCTTCGTGATCGCGGTGCTCGGCGGGCTGGGCAGCATGTACGGAGCGCTACTGGGCGGGCTGGTTCTCGGGCTGGTGCAGGCCTGGGCCGGTCAGTACCTGCCCGGCACCTGGGTGAACGCGGTGGCGTTCGCCGTGCTGGTCGGCGTGCTCATCGTGCGCCCCGCCGGGCTGGCCGGCCGGGCGTTCTACGAGGCCCGGGTGGAGCCGGCGTGAGGCGCGCTCTGGCCGTCCTGGGCGGCATCGGGGTGCTGGCCGGGATGATCGCGCTGCCCAGCCAGCTTTACACCGGGCAGGTCCGGGTTCTCACAGCGGTGCTGATGTTCATCGCGCTGGCCCAGGCGTGGAACATCATCGGCGGGATGACCGGCTACGCGTGCTTCGGCCAGGTCGCGTTCTTCGGGATCGGCGGTTACGCCACAGCGGTGCTCATGGAGCACGCGAACGCCTCGTTCTGGTGGGCGCTGCCACTCTCCGGCATCGGGTGCGCGGTGTTCGCGGCGCTGATCGGGCTGCCGCTGCTGCGGCTGCGCGGGCACTACTTCGCCATCGCCACCCTCGGGGTGGCCGAGGGGATGCGGGAAGTGGTCACCAACCTGGGCCCGCTGACCGGCGGCGGTGCCGGGATCACCGTGCCCACGGTGGCGGGCCGGGGCACGCCGTGGCTGGGCAATGACGGGTTCTACCTGCTGTTCCTGGCGCTGGCCGCGCTCGCCGTCGCGATCGCGGCGCTGATCTCGGGCAGCCGGTTCGGCTACGGGCTGCGCGCGATCAACCAGGATGAGGACGCGGCCGCCTCGGCCGGGGTGAACACCACCCGCGCCAAGGTGCTGGCCTTGATGATCTCCGCCGCGATCACCGCGCTGGCCGGGTCGGCGTACGCGTTCCAGCAGGTCACCATCTATCCGCAGCGGCTGTTCGACGTCGACATCACCGTGACGATGATCGTGATGGTGGTGATCGGCGGAGCTGGCACCGTGCTCGGGCCGCTGATCGGCGCGGCCGGGCTGCAGATCGTCTCGGAGTACCTGCGGCAGAACTACCCGCAGGAGCACATCCTGGTGTTCGGCGCGGTGATCGTGCTGGTGGTGCTGCTGTTCCCGGCTGGCCTGGTCACGGTGGCCCGGAACGCGATCACGCAGCGCCGGCTGCGGCTGCTCGATGAGATCCGGGCCTACCGGTTATGACACCGCCGCTGGAGCGTCCACTGCTAGAGACACGCGGCGTGACCCGCCGGTTCGGGGCATTACGGGCGGTATCAGGCGTGTCGCTGTCCCTGCGGCCCGGCACCGTCCTGGGTGTGATCGGCCCCAACGGCGCCGGCAAGTCCACCCTGATCAACCTGATCACGGGGCACCTGCGGCCGAGTGCTGGCACCGTGCTGATCAGCGGCGCCGACCTGACCGGCGCCCCGCCCTGGCGGATCGCCCGCGCCGGGGTCGCGCGCACCTTCCAGATCGTCAAACCGTTCCGCGGCATGACCGTGCGGGAGAACGTGGCGGTCTCCGCGATGTACGGCCAGGCCCGGGCCGCGACCAAGCGCGCCGCGTTCGCGCTGGCTGACGAGGTGCTCGCGAGGCTGTCGCTGACGGCGCTGGCCGCGCGGAACCCCGCTGAGCTGCCGGTGGGGGATGCCCGGCGGCTGGAGCTGGCTCGCGCGCTGGCGGCCCGCCCGAGGTTGCTGCTGCTCGATGAGGTGATGGCCGGGCTGCGCGCCGCGGAGATCGAGAGCATGATCGCGCTGATCCGGGCCCTGCGCGCCGAGGGGGTGGCGGTGCTGGCCGTGGAGCACGTGATCAAGGCCCTCGCGGCGATCAGCGACGAGATCTGCGTGCTGCACCACGGCGAGGTGCTCACTCACGGGGCCCCGAGGGCGGTCCTGTCCGACCCCCGGGTGATCCAGGCCTACCTCGGCACTCGTTACGCCGGTGAGCCGTGACGCCGCTGCTAAAGGTGTCTGGGCTGACCGCCGGTTACGGGCGGGTGGAGGTGCTCCACGGCGTGGACCTGGCCGTCGCCGAGGGGGAGATCGTCGCGCTGGTCGGCTCGAACGGCGCCGGCAAGACCACGCTGCTGCGGGCACTGAGCGGGCTGCTCACCCCGAGCGGCGGCTCCGTTCGATTCGCCGACCAGGACATCACCGCGTGGCGGGCGGAGTCGGTGCTCCGGCGGGGCCTGGCGCACGTGCCCGAAGGCCGCCGGCTCTTCGCCGGGCTGTCCGTGCGGGACAACCTCCGGCTGGGCGGCTGGGCCAGCCGCCACATCGACATCGACCGGGTACTCGCGTTGTTCCCGCCGCTGGCCGGGCGGCTCGGCCAGATCGCGGGCACGCTCTCCGGCGGTGAGCAGCAGATGTGCGCGATCGCCCGCGGCCTGATGAGCCGCCCCAAGCTGATCATGATCGACGAGCTGTCGCTGGGCCTGGCCCCGCTGATCGTCGACGAGATCGTGGCCCGGCTGCCCGAGGTCGCCGCCAGCGGCACCGCCGTCCTGCTCGTCGAGCAGGACGCCGAGCGCGCCCTGTCGGTATCCGCTAGCGGCTACGTGCTGGAAACCGGCACCATCACCCTCTCCGGCCCGTCCCCCCAGCTCCGCACCAACCCCCGGATCCAGCACGCCTACCTGGGCGAGCTGTAGAAGCCGATCCCCGATATGGGGACATATCGGGGTGAGAGGGGCCTTGCCTACCCCGATATGTCCCCATATCGGGGAGGGTGGTCGCCAGCGGGTCTGTGCGTTGTGACCGGCGCCACTTCTCCTGCCATTCCGAACGCATCCTGTCATGTGAGTGGCGGGGTTGGCCATCGGCCCGCTGACGCCAGGCCGGGGCGAGGCTGATCGAATTGCTTTTGTTAATCTGAGCGGGCACCTCGGAGATCTTATCTTAATTTCACAGAAATCACGCTCAGCCGGGGATTGACCTCATCATGACACTCAGTCGGGGGTTGACCCCATCATGATCGGTGCGTTAAATGATGTTACGGGCGCGTGACAGGCGGGATGAAATCCCGGTCCGGGGCTAAGCCGCGGCCGGTTCAATGGAGTCACCCGCAGGCTGCCTGGCGGTTAGGGGATTCCCGCCTGGGTGAGGCTGCGGATTGTTTACCGAATACTGTGACACCGAAATACTGTGACGCGTCTGTTTTGTGTCAGTAGTAGTTTCCCACGCATGAGGGAGTTGGCGTGACAACGTCGAGCACACGAGGGCAGTCCGGTACCGAGCGGAATGAGGGAGGCACATCGAGCCAGCGCTACCAGGACGAGCACACTCTGGTTAACCTGACCCTCAACGAGCTGCAGCGAGACCTGCAGCGGGTGGAGGACCAGGCCCGCATGGCACAGCATGATGCCCACAACGCACGGCAGGGACTACAGCAAGCGAAGAGTGCCACGCAGCACGCGCAGAACCAGGCGCGGCAGGCCCAGAACCAGGCCCAGCAGGCCCAGAACCAGGCCCAGCAGGCCCAGAGCCAGCTGCTGCAGGCGCAGAATCAGGCCCAGCAGGCCCAGAACGAGGCCCAGCAGGCCAACCAGCGCGCTCAGCAGGCACAGGGTCAGGTGCAGCAGGCGCACGCCCAGGTGCAGCAGGCCCAGAACGAGGCCCAGCAGGCCAACCAGCGCGCTCAGCAAGCAGTGGAGCGGGCTGATCAAGCCAACCAGCAGGCCCAGCAGGCCGAGGACCAGGCCCTGCAAGCGTACAACTACGCCCAGCAGGCACAGAATGACCTGGGGCAGATCCGCACGAACGCTCGGCAACTTCAGTGGGCGTGACGCTCGCCTGCTAAAAGTGGCGCAGCCCGAGAATTAACAAAGGCCGGGGGGTCATCCACGCTGGTGGCCTCCCGGTACCCGGGCGCGGCAATCGTATTTTTTATCCTCCCGCTGGGTATTCGGCGTGCCCGCCGAATTGTTTCCGCATCGCGGAGATTAGTTTGCCGCCGTAGTCGCCTTCCCGGCGGGAGCTGAAGCGATCGTATAGCGCCGCGCTCAGCACATTCGCCGGGACGCCCTCATCGACCGCCGCGAGCACCGTCCAGCGGCCTTCCCCGGAATCAGAAACCCGGCCGCTGAATTCCTCCAGGCCGGGGGAGTCGCGCAGCGCGATGGCGGTCAGATCCAGCAGCCATGAGGCGATCACGCTGCCGCGCCGCCACAACTCGGCCACCGCCGGGATGTCGAAGTCGTACTGGTAATACTCAGGCTCGCGCAGCGGGGCGGTCTCGGCGTCCGCCGCGTGGTCGTGAGTGCCGGCATCGGCGTGGCGTAGCACGTTGAAACCTTCGGCGTAGGCGGCCATTAGCCCGTACTCGATGCCGTTGTGAATCATCTTGACGAAATGACCCGCCCCGGGCGGCCCGCAATGCAGATAGCCCCGCTCCGCGGTGCTGGGCTCGCCCTCGCGGCCCGGGGTGCGCGGCGCGCCCGCCACACCCGGCGCGATCGTCCGGAAGATCGGGTCGAGGTGCCCGATCGGTTCCGCCTCGCCGCCGATCATCAGGCAGTAGCCGCGCTCAAGGCCCCATACCCCGCCGCTGGTGCCGACGTCGACGTAGTGGATCCCGTACTCGGCCAGCGTGCGAGCACGGCCGATGTCGTCGCGGTAGTAGCTGTTGCCGCCGTCGATGATGATGTCGCCAGGCTCGAAGTGCTGGGCGAGCTCTTCGACGACCCGCCCGGCCAGCGCGGTCGGCACCATGATCCACGCGGCCCGGGGGATGTCCAGCGTGGTGGCGAACTCCGCCAGCGACCCCGTCCCGGTCGCGCCCTCGCCGACTAGTTCCTGGACAGCCGCCTCGTTGACGTCATAGACCACGCAGTCATGCCCGCCGCGCAGCAACCGCCGCACGATGTTCGCGCCCATCCGTCCCAAACCCACCATGCCGAGCTGCACGGTCACACCCTGGCACAGCCGCAGCGCGCCGCACCTACTTGGGGCGGCACGCGGGCTGTTCTTCAGCGCTGATCGGGAGAGCGAGGCGGGCGCGGGGGCCGGTCAGGCCAGCGGCGGGTGGAAGGGCTCGGTGCCCAGGGCGAGCTCGACGGTGCCCAGGCCGCCGTGGGCGTTGAGGTAGGCCAGTTCCCGGGACAGGTCGCCGACGCCGTTGCTGCCAGCCAGCGGGGCCACGGCCAGGGAGGTCAGCACACCCAGGGCATTGCCGTCGCCGGTGAGGACGGCGCTGCCGGAGTCGCCCGGTATCCCGGGTGTCGCGGTGTAGCAGGTGTGTGTCCAGCCACCGCCATCGTCACCGAGGCTGAACCCGGCCTTGGGGGACAGCGTGGCGGCGCCGCCGCGCAGCTTCGAGTTGCCGTAGGTGAAGATCCGGTCGCCCAGCTTGGTCGGGCTGGTGGAGATGCCGACCGGCCCGCCGAAGGCGGGCAGGCTCGGGTTGATCTTGCCCCGGTCGGCTGGGTCGATCTTGACGAGGGCGAAGTCGTTGTAGTCGCAGGTGTTGGTGTCCTTCTCACCGAGCGCGGCCATGGTGATCCAGGAGCTGTACACCAGGGTGCCCGGCTTGCTCGCGCCGGTGATGGCGACCGGCGTGCCCAGCGGTTTGGTAGCCGAGGTGCAGCCACTGGTCTCGGTCGGAGCCCCGGTGCCAGCGCAGTGCGCGGCCTGGCCGATGAACACATCGGTGGCGTTGTAGAAGATGAAGTTGGCGGTGCACTGGCCGCCGCCCTCGGTGTCGGTGGACACCCCGGGATGAATGCTCGCCTGCCCGCTGGGTGCCCAGGACGGGCTCGCCGCGAGGGCCGCGCCGGGTACCTGGAGAGCCGCCAGAGCCGCCGCTCCGGTCACACTCAATGCCGCTACCGCAGCCCGCGTCCCGCGGCGGGGACCTTTCACGACCCGGTGACGCATGCGAGTCCCTCCCATCGTCACGCCAGATCTCAGTCCGGCGGCCCCGCGGTCGCGAGCGGGATGAGGGTACACAAGCAGCTGGAGATGGCGCATTCGCCGCGCCGTGCCACCCGGTTGGCCGCAGGAAGTATCACTGAACGTCACAGTATGAGGCGTTCGTGGTAACTCCCTTGTGTAAAAAAGCAAACTACGGGTTACGTCATAAGAGATGAGTCTTGGGGAAGCGATTCGTATCGCGTTACGTGGTTTGCGGGCCAATCGGTTACGTTCCGTGCTGACGATGCTGGGTATCATCATCGGTGTCGCGGCGCGATCCTGCAGCAGTTCCTCATCGAGGCCATGGTGCTGGCGGGCACGGGCGGGCTGATCGGCGCCATGATCGGAATCGGGCTATCCGTACTCGCTGCCCGGCTCGCGCCCGCCCTGGGCGCCACCGCCGGCACTTTCGCACCTGTCGTGACCGTTCCCTCGGTGATGGTCTCCGTGGGGGTCAGCCTCATGATTGGAATCGTCGCCGGCGGATACCCGGCTAACCGCGCCGCCCGCATGCGTCCCATTGAGGCGCTGCGTCATCAATGATCAATGATCCGGGTCACCAGTAAATTCCGTTGTGTAGAGCGCCGGTAACCGGTTATGTCGTGAAGGGTGAGCCTGCGGGAAGCTCTGCGGATCGCGTTGCGCGGACTTCGCGCCAACCGGTTACGGTCTGTGCTGACCATGCTCGGTATCATCATCGGTGTCGCGGCGGTCATCCTGCTGGTCGCTATTGGCAACGGAGTGCAAACGTCGGTCAACGCGAAGGTCCAGCCGCTGGCGAATTTGATCACTGTCGTGCCATCGACCGGCAATGTCCCCGGTGGCGGGCCCCCGAAGGATCTGATCGACGGCGACGTCGCCGCGCTGCAGAAGCAGATACCTGACGCGGCCGCCATCGTCCCTGTCTCGACCGGTGACGTGCTCACCGAGACAGAAAGCACCAAGTTCCGCTCCAAGGTCATCGGCTCCACCGAGCGCTGGCTCGAGGTGCTCAACCGGGACATGCAGGCGGGTACGTTTTTCGACGAGGCCCAGGTGCGGACCATCTCGCGGGTGGTGGTTCTCGGTTCCACCGGCGCCAGGACGCTGTTCGGCAACGCCAACGATTCGCTGCGCCAGAGCGTCCGGATCAATCACCAGGTGTTCAAGGTCATCGGGGTGATGCAGGCGGTGGGGGAACCGTTTGACAGCTACGTGGTGATGCCGCTGTCCACCGCGCGCCGCTTCATTTTCGGCGGCGGCGATAAGGTCAGCCAGATCACTCTGCAGGCCAGTCGGGCGGACGCGGTGCCCGCGATGGAGAACGACGTGATCCGCGTCATGTCCGACCGGCACCGGATCAAGGACTCCGGGAAAAGGGACTTCGACGTCCAATCCCTGCGCGGCCAGCTGGAGACGTTCCAGCAGATCCTGCGGATCCTGAGCTTGTTCACCGCGTCTATCGCGGCGATATCGCTGGTCGTCGGCGGTATCGGGGTGTTGAACATCATGCTGGTCTCAGTCACCGAGCGAACCCGGGAGATCGGCATCCGCAAGGCGATCGGCGCCACCCGCAGGGCGATCCTGCAGCAGTTCCTCATCGAGTCGGTCGTGCTCGCGGGCCTGGGCGGGGTGATCGGTGTCCTGATCGGGATCGGGCTGTCGATGCTCGGCGCCCGGATCGCGCCCGCTTTCGGTGCCCGGATCGGCGTTTTCGCGCCGATCGTGACCTTCCCCTCCGTGGTGCTGGCCTTCGGGGTC
>DASTBN010000782.1:0-3288 GCA_035712045.1 Pseudonocardiaceae bacterium | reverse complement strand
CAGGCCGCACCCGGGCAACCCCGGCACGGGCACGGGGAAGCGGCCGCGGTCGCCGCGGCCGTGGCGGGAACGGGCGTCCCGATCGCCGCGCCGGCCGCGGCGGCGGCCATCCGGCGAGCCGGGGTTGCGGGCAGTGGGTCTAAGCCCAGCATCGGCCAGGCTGCTGAAGCGCACCCGGCCCGGTCCCCCGGCATGGTTGAGGGGCACGTGGGCGGTGCTGGCCGGGCCGGTGCGGGCCACACCGCCGGGTTTGGGCCCCGCCCGGCGAGCGCCGCGGCCGAGGTCGCGGAAGCCCAGATGGGCAGCCTGGCCCGGGGCGCGGGTATCGCGGCCGCTGAACGTGCCGGATCCGGCGGGATGATCCCGCCCATGGGAGCGGCGGTCGGAAAGCGCGGCGAGGACACCGAGCACCGGCGCCCCGCTTACCTCATCGAGATGAACGACGTCTTCGCTGACGGCCGCCTAGTCGCCCCTGCGGTGATCGGCGAGGACTCCCCAAAACAGGGCGGGCCGGGACAGGGCGGGCCGTCGTGACGCCACTGAGATGGGAGCTTTCCTCCCGGCAATGGGACCTGCTCACCGGAGCGGTGGCGGTAGAGAATTACCCGGCCCCGATCCAGGTCATCTCGCATGGGCGCACCGCCCTGGAGCGCGCCCGGATTCGCGAGGAAGTGCGGGAGGAGCTGCGCAGGCTCGGCCTGCTGCGGGTCGGCCGGGTGGACGCCGATCTGGAAGCCGCGCTACGCCTGTTGCACCAGCCGGCGAGCTGGCTGGACGCGGTGTGGCTGCCCGACGCCCAGGCTGATCAGCCGGTCCGGGTGCTCGCGGCGCGGAACGGCACGGCGGGCGTGTGCGCGCTGCAGCATCCTGCGGACCCGGGCGCCACCGTCCTGGACGTCATCCCGGCGGCCGGGCTGGCGGACGCGGTGGTGAGCCGGCTCCCCGCGCATCCACCGGGTCAGGCCAGCACGGCGACCATCTCGCTGGGGCCGGCCCGTGATCACGCGACGCCGCACAGCGGGGGAGTGCTGGTCTCGTCCTCACCGGCCCGGACCAGCGCTGAGCTTGAGCTCAGCGCCGCGTCGAAGATTCTCAACCAGCCACACACACGGACCGGGCAGATCGCCGCCAATGTGCGGGAGCGATCCGGGCAGGTGCGCCGTTCGGCGCTGCTGCGCTGGTGCGATAACCGGGACGGCCGCTACCAGATCACCGTCACCCCGCACCCCGGCAACACCCGGCTGCTCACCGTCGCCCCCTGCGATGCCCAGCACCTCAGTGCCGCCCTGCGGCATCTCCAGAGCAGCGTGGAGTAGCGACACCGGCCGGGTAGCTGGAGATCGGGCCATCCAGCGTGAGAAGGTAACGCCCGTGCTCAGTGTCCTGCGTGCTGGCGGTATCGCCGGTCGTGTCGCCCTCGGTGTCGCCGGTGTCGCCGCTGCGGGAGCGCTGCTCAGCGGCTGCGGTGTGAGCCAGCTCAGCGCCGCCGCGTTCGTCGGCGGTACCGAGATCCCGGTGGGGCAGGTGCACAGCCAGCTAGTGAGCGTGTTGCATAAGGAAGACCCGGGGGCCCGCGCCCAGCTCGCGGCGAGCCATCAGCTCGATGACCTCTCGCGTAAGCTCCTTACCCTGCGGATCCAGCACCAGCTGCTGGAGATCGCCGCGCAACGGGCCGGCGTCTCGGTCGATCAGACGCAGGTGGATAAGCTGATCGCCGAGGTGGGCGGTGCCGAGGCCGCGTCCAAAGGCACCATTTACGACGCCACCACCTACCGGGAGCGGGCCAAAGACAAGCTGCTCCTGATGGCGCTGGGACGTGCCGCGCTGCACACCAGCGCGGTGACCGTCGACTACACCACTGCCACCACCCGCACCGCAGCCAAACAGCGGGTGGACGAGCTCGCCGCAGCCGGGTCCAAACGAGCCCGGCAAATGATCGATGATGACGTCCACGCTGGTAAATCAGCTGAACTGGGCAAGCGGATCGTCGCGGCGGACGACCCGGCCTTCGCCACCACCCTGGCGTTCGGTGTCGCTGAGGGTACCGTGGTGGGTTTTCAGCCCGATGACACCAAACCCTGGTTCATCATGGTGGTCAAGAACCGCACCGACCGCGGCGCGCAGGCGTCCCAGTACGCACCCCAGCTCGATCAGATCGAACCGCAGCTGCTGGAGGCCATCGGCCTGCGCCAGCTGACCGCGATCAGCAACGAGGTGGGTGTGCGGCTCAATCCCCGTTACGGCTTGTGGGATCCTTCCAGCCTCCAGGTCGTCCCGGATCAGAATGAGATCGTCGGCTTCCTGGCACCCTTGCGTGCCGCTCCGGGCGCGTGAATGCGGAGCTGACCCGGCCAGCTGTGGTCGCGCTGTCCCGTCGGCTCGGCGCGGTGTTCCCGGCCGCCGCAGTGGCCTTGCTCCGGGACGGCGCGCCCCTGCGCGCTGACACCGACGTGCCGCCTGAGCTGATCCGAGAGTGCGGGGCGGCGCCTGTGGGCGACGAGGTGCGGGGAGTCCTGCTCACCATGGATCCCGGCACCGGCTCGGCGGCCCGCTGGGTGGCCGCTGGCGCCACCGTGCTGCGTACCCGGGAACCACCGGGGGCCGCCCTGCTGGACGCGGCCGCGGTGATGGACCGGCTGCGTTCCCCGGGCGGCTGCCCCTGGGACGCCGAGCAGACCCACCGCTCGCTGATGCCGTACCTGATCGAGGAGGCCTACGAGCTCTACCAGGCGCTGGAGGACAGCGATCCCTCGGCGCTGCGTGAGGAACTCGGTGATGTGCTGCTGCAGGTCCTGTTCCACGCCCGGCTCGCGCAGGAGGCGCCCGGCGGGTTCGACATCGACGCGGTGGCCAGTGATCTGGTCGCCAAGCTCGTCGCCCGGCACCCGCACGTGTTCGCGGGCAGCGAGGAGGTCGGCACCGCCGCCGAGCAGGAGATCCGATGGGAGCAGCTCAAGCGCGCCGAGAAACGCCGCGAGTCCAGCGTCGATGGGGTGGCGATGGCTCAGCCCGCAGCGGCGCTGGCCGCCAAGCTGGTCTCCCGCGTGGCGAGGGCCGGGCTCCCGAGTGATCTGCTGCCTGGAGCGGGCGGGGGAACCGGCGCATCGCTGTTCGCCTTGTCCGCCGAGGCCAAGCTGGCTGGTGAGGATCCTGAGGCGGCGCTGCGCCGGGTGGCCCGGCGCTTCGCGGAGGATGTGCGCAGCGCTGAGCGCTCGGCCCGGGCGGCTGGGCTGGACGCGGGGAGGCTCACGGCGGATCAATGGCGCGAGCACTGGCCAGGATAGCTGC
>DASTBN010000781.1:0-5195 GCA_035712045.1 Pseudonocardiaceae bacterium | reverse complement strand
GACCTTCGTCGCGAGGAGGCAGTTGTCGCCGGTGCGGCCCCGCGGGGGATAGATGATGTGATTGCCGAGGAAGTTGCGCCCCCCGATGGATGTCCGGGACACCCGGAACGACGAGCTCGAGTACTCGGCACTGATCATCGTCAGCCCGTCGGCGACCATCGTTTCCTGGCCGACCGAGCACAGGTAAGGGTTATCGTGCTTCACGTCCGTGCCGAAGTTCGACCCCGTCTGCCCGACGTGGGAAATGTCATAACCCACCGCGCGCAGATAGTGCACGATGTAGGAGCTGTCCCCGAACAGCGACATGAAGAACTTGATATTGGTGAGGCGCGCGATCGCCCGGTGAATCCAGAAATGGAATCCGTACAACGGATAGATGGCTCCCGGTGTGATGGCGCGGTTGAGCGCCCGGGGGACCGTGAGCATGATCAGGAATCGGCCGAGCAAGACGCCGAAGAACAGGACAAAGGAGACGGCCAAGGCGTCGCCGTAGAATGTCCAGCTCGTGAACGCCAGCGGCCCTGGATTCAGGAGGGCGTCGAACCGCGGAACCCACTCGCGCGCTATGGCGAGGCCCCCGACCGCCAGCGGCCACGACAGCGCCAGCAGGCTCAGCACCTGCATGCCGGAGAAGAGCGCCCGCCTCAGGGTGCTGCCGCCAGCCCCATCGAGCGTCCGGTAGTCCGTCTCGGCCCGCAGCGCGGGAGACCCGTGCCAGCACTCGCCCGCGGGCACCGCCTGCCCGGGGTGCAGCGACGAGGCGCGGCCCAGCTGGGCCCCGTCGCCCATCGAGGTGCCGATGTCGATCACGGCCGCTTCGCCGACGAACACGTCCCTGCCCAGGGTGACCGGGCCGGTCTCGATCTGCCCGGCGTGGGCCCGGTAACCAGCGAAGTACGAGTCCCTGCGGATGACCGTGTTATCGCCGATGGTGAGCAGGTCGGTGCACACCGGCACATGCCGGGAGAAGATCACCACGCCCCGCCCGATCCTCGCGCCCAGAGCGCGCAGATAGAGCACATACAGCGGCGAACCGGCGAACAGGGCCAGCGGGTTGGCCCGGATCAGCGTCTTGACGATCCAGAAGCGGACGTACGCCATGCTCCAGACGCGGATCCGCTGCTCGCGCCACCGGCCGATGAGCAGCCACTTCGCCAGGATCGGAAGCAGGCACAGGCCCAGGAGGCTCGCGGCGGCGAACACGGCTGAGCGCAGGTAGGCCTCCAGCAAACCGGAGCTGGCGGAGATCCACTCGTAGCCCAGGACGGCGACCAGCGCGGCGAGGTAGGAATAGCCGAGGAACGTCAGCAGCTGCACCAGCCCGCACAGGACGTACCCCGGCCCGCTGACCGGTGTCGGCACCTCGGCCGGTGCCGGCGGTGACGACTCGATAGGCGCGGCCTGGGCCTCCGGGCGCTGCGGCTCTATGAGCTGGGCCGCCAGGCTTCTGATCGTGGGGTGCCGGTAAACATCCTTTATCGACACCGACGGCAGGTCCGCCCGCTTCCTGACCCGGGCGCAGAAATGGGCCATCACTAACGAATTGGCACCCAGGTCGTCGAAGAAGTGGCTATCAACCGGCACCCGCTCGACACGCGCAACCTCAGCGAGTACCTCGGCGAGGGCCTGTTCGGTACTCTCCGCCGGATAGGCCTCGCTCACTGTGCCCATCACGCGCTCCTTGGCCATCGAGAAGGATCTGCCGGGGCAGCGGCCCGGGCCATCGGGCTGCCCCCACACCCGCTGGTGCGTGCCCCCAATCGCGGGCAGGGATGGCCCCGCGCCGGGCGGCCGGCGCGAAAAAATGGTTCAAGGGCGCTCGGCGACTCACGGAAGTCATTTGCCATCGCAAAAGCGGCCTCTTCTTCGTGGCGAGCCCGTCCGGGTTCAGCCGCCATTAAGTTTAATTTAGATGCCGGGCGCTCTCAAAGTGATATAACATCGCCGCGGCGTGAGGTACCGGATGCCCGGATGCCCGGAAGCCGGGAAGTCGCCGTCGCGGTGCGGTCTCGTCGTAGGTTGCTGGATTGCGTCGGGCTGGTGAGGTGTCGCGCCGGTGAGCGCTGTCATGAGGGTGCCGCGCGGCGTCCGGGCAGGGCAGACCCCCTATCGAGGGCGGGTTGGCCCATTCCAGGTCCGGGTGTCAGCTTCGGGTGCCCGGGGGAGCGCCCCAACGATCGGGCGGCACCTATGCCCGACGCTTGTCTGGCCCGCCGCGCCGCATTCCGGCTGCGGCCTCGGGCTCTGCCACAGGTGAGGGGGACATCATGCCGGTCATATCCGTTCCCGCGGACTTCAACGAGGAAGAGCTCTACGTCGACCTCCAGCCGGTTTTCGGGCGCTCGCTGTTCCTGAAATGTGAGGGCTTCAACTTCGCTGGCTCCATCAAGCTGAAGGCCGCGGCCGGGATGGTGGCGGCCGCCGAGCGGCAGGGAGTCCTGCGGCCAGGGTCGATCTTGGTCGAGTCCTCGTCCGGAAACCTGGGCGTCGCGCTGAGCGTGATCGCGGCGAGCAAGGGCTACCGGTTTCTCTGCGTGACCGACTCCCGCTGCAACTTCCCGGCCAGGCGGACGATGGAGGCGCTGGGCAGCCAGGTCCACATCATCGTGACGCCGGCCGCCCACGGCGGCTTCCTCGGCGCGCGGATCGACTACGTCCGCGCGCTGTGCGCCTCCGATGACCGGTACGTGTGGCTCAACCAGTACGCCAACCCAGGCAACTGGAATGCCCATTACCGCACGACCGCGCCCGCGATCGCGCGCCAGTTCTCGCGGCTGGACGTGCTGTTCGTCGGGGCCGGCACCACCGGGACCCTGATGGGCTGCGCGCGCTACTTCCGGGACTGGCACCGGCCCGTGCGGATCGTCGCGATAGACAGCGTCGGCTCGGTGACCTTCGGCGGCAAGCCGGGTCGCCGGATGATTCCGGGCCTGGGCACCAGCGTCCGCCCGGCGCTGCTTGACGAATCCTATGTGGATGAAGTGGTTCACGTCGAGGAAGCGGGCGCCATCCGCGCCTGCCATCGCCTGGCCAGGCGCGGATTCCTGTTCGGTGGCTCCACCGGCACGGTGGTCAGCGGCGCGATGAGCTGGCTGGCCCAGCACGCCGGGCCGGAACTCACCGCCGTGGCCATCGCCCCAGACCTGGGCGAGCGCTACCTAGACACCATTTACCAGACCAACTGGCTACACGACCTGTACGGCGAAGACGTACTCGACCCCGGCGAGCTGACCGGTTCCCGGTCAGCCTGACGCCCCCACCAGCCATTACTCGCGGAAAGTGCGGGTGGGGCTGCGCGCTCGACCTGAGAGAGCCACGATTCCGGTTCGCCGGTGAGACCCGCCAGGACCGCCCCGGGAGTATAGACCGGTCTTCGTATCGGGGCCGAAGAAACTGTCAGGTGGGAACGCCTGAGTAGCCCATGCCGGTTCGTGGTGGGGTTTTCCCTACCGTATGCGGAGGGGTGAAGGTCTCGTTGCTCGGGGGTGTGCACGATCGCCTGATCGGTTCGGCGGCCATACCTTTGGTAAAGCCTGGAACCGGTCAGGGAGTCCTGCGAGGGGAAACCAATGACTACCACCACTCTCAAGCAAAAAATGGCCCGTGCGTCTGTCGGTGTACTAGCCGCCGGTTTGATCATTGGACAAGCCGCCCAGGCGTCGGCCGGCACGGCAGTTGCGCCGGTGGCTCACACCTCGGTGCTGACCGCGTCGTCCGCTGCTCCCTGTGAGCACGCGGATACGCCCATGCGGCCGCGTTCGGCGTACAGCCATGGTCACAAGGGTTACGAGGTGTACAAGCGTGACCGCAGGCACATCGCCAGTGCCGTGCTCTGCCTGGTCAACGCCGAACGACAGGCTGCGAACCTGCCTGTGTTCCCGGGCACGGAGGCTTTGAGGATTGCCGCGAAGCGTCACGCTAACGAGTCTGTGGCCGAGGGTTGGTGGGGCAAGGCTACGCCTGGCAAGAACTGCCGTCCGGTGAAGGACCAGTCCGGCCGAGACACCGATCAATGTGACCCGCATTACAACCCGCAGACGGGCTCGACCGCCGAGAGCCGCATCAGTGATACCGGCTACGTGACGGGCTGCACGAGCTGGTGGATCGGTGAGAACGCCTATGTTGGCTGGGGCCCAGGCAAGGCAACCGCCCGGGCAGCGGTCGACTGGTGGATGCATAGCCCAGGGCACAGGACCAACATTCTCAACCCCAAGTTCACGGATATGGGAGCCGGTGTGAATGGGGGAAGCGCGGATCCGGACGGGGCGGCCGTCAACCCGAGCGGGACGTTCGTGCAGGATTTCGGGCACTGTGACAGGTGATCGACAAGTCAGCGATCGGGGTTCGGTCACTGATTCCCGCGTGATGGTGGTCGGCACCGCGATAATGGCGGCCAATTTAAACAGGATTGTGCTGGTGGTGCCACGCAGTGTGCCTGGGCGCGGGGAGCAGGTGGCGTTCACGAGGGCCCCTGTGGGTTCGGAGCGTGGTCGTTGATCGCGGTGAGTACATACTGGTCGGGTTGGCGCAGGTAGAAGCTGAGTGCTAGGGAGACGGTGCAGGTTCCTCGCCGACGCCAGGGCCACCACCAGGTGCGAGAGGCTGGCTGGCAGATCGCGCACCGGCCGCGCTGGTTCACCCGGTGAGCGCGGTGTAGCCACATCAGCGCTCCGGTCAGGCGGATCGCCAGGCGTTCGGCTGTGGCTGGCTCGGCGAAGGCCCGGCCGGAGCACACGAGTTCCAGCATGTCGGCGAGCTGGTTCTCGTGCGCTTGATACAGGGCGGTGGGCTGAGCTGCGTGGTTGGCCGTGCCGGAGAAGGGCGTCGTCGGATCGGCCCAGCGCCGCCGATGCCTCACCACGCGGTCGCACCCCTCATCGGCTGGTGTGGTGGTGACCGGCCGGTCGCCGGGAGGTGAGCGCCGGGGACCGCTCGTTCTCAACCGGCGACCAGCCGGGATCTTGGGCCCTGACCGGTGCGCTGATGGCGTGAGCACCACTGGTTGTCGTCATCGCGGCGGCGAGTCGGGCGGCCCGGGTTTTGGCCCGGCTGGGTGACCCTGGTGGTTAATTCCGTGGGAGTCTGAGTACGGCGGCGTGGCGGAGCCGTTTTGGATCTTGTGTTCCGCATGATTGGGCTGCGGCCTTCGCCCTTTGTGGCTTTCTCCTGATGCGGGCCGCAGACTGGAGTCTTGA
>DASTBN010000780.1:0-3320 GCA_035712045.1 Pseudonocardiaceae bacterium | reverse complement strand
CGGCCAGCTAGGCCACCTGTGGACATGACACCGGCTGGGCAGCCACCATCACCACCAACGCGCCGGCCACGGGATCGGGAGCTGCCGCAGCCGGACCACGTCATCTCGGGCATCTGCATTCGGATTCGGAGTTGGGGCCAGCCCCAGGATCGTTCAGACCGGGACGTAACGGGCACGAACACCCGGACGGTGTTTCGGTGAGAGGGCGGCCGAGGGGTGGTGCAGATGCGGACATGGCAGTGGGTGCGGCGGCGAGCGGCCCGCGGCCCGGCCGGGCAGCCTAAATGACAGTCACGGGCGGTGCGTGCGGCCCCATGTGCTGGCCGACGCCGCTCGCGTTCCTCTACAGCATCGCCATGGAGACCGGGATCAGGGTCTGCGACTACCCAGGCGGCGACCCGCGCGTCGGTGGCGACATCGCCGCCATCGTCGCCGACGGCACTCTGATCGCCCTCAACTCCGACCTGACCGATGATGGGCTGCGCGCCGACGTGCTCGCCATGGCCCTGGAGGTCGCCACCGTCATGACCGACCGCTCGGACGACCGCCCCGGCACGGTCTATGCCCCCGGCGGGCTCGTCGTCATCACCAGGACCCGGGTTCCGGCCCCGGCCGCGGGGGTAGGCAGGTTCGCCACCCTCATGGCCCGCAAGTCCGGCCGCGACACCCCCTCCGCGGCATTCGAGTACCACATCCCCCGGGCCGAGTACCACACTCCAGGTTTCCCCGGCAACGGCCATTAACCAGAAGCGCCCGGGCCGAGCTAACCCGATCGCGGAGCGAGCGCAAGGGATTGCCCATCAGCCCGGCGCCTGACAAGCGCCAAGTCAACTGGCCTCTCCTGAGCGACTCACCGTCGGCGCACTCTCGCACCTGGCCATGCCCAGTGTGGTGTGGGGCTCACGTTTTGGCGCCGTAACGCACAGTCCGGCAGCGACGGTTGGATATGCAGGAGAACCCGTATATGTCCTCCCGGTGGTGATTGCACCTATCACTGCCGGGGGGCGGGCCGGAAAGGTGTGCCATGCCCCGGGGTGTGCGGTGACCGCGACGCGCGCCCGCAGTCTTGCCATGCCGCCCGCCCGGCATGCGGCTGGCCGCCACCAGGACTCAGCCGAGGGGCTGCGGGTACTGCTGTCGCTGACTAGCCGTGCCCGGGTGGGCCGCGTGATCGTGTTTATCCCGGCGCACAATGAAGCGGCGTCCATCAGGGAGACGATCAGCTCGCTGCGCCGCCAGACCCGCCCGCCGGACGAGATCATCGTGGTCAGCGACAACTCCTCGGACGCCACCGACGACCGAAGCATGCTACACGGCGCGAAGGTCATGGTCACCGTCGGGAACAGTGCCCGCAAAGCCGGTGCGCTGAACCAGGCGCTCGGGCAGATCCTGCCCGGGCTGGGCCGCCAGGACCTGGCGCTGGTGATGGATGCGGATTCGCAGCTAGCTCCGGACTGGATCAGGTGCGCGGTTGACGCCATGGACCGTGATCCAGAACTCGGTGGTGTGTCTGGGACATATACCGGCGAGGACGGACCGGGGCTGCTGCGCCAGCTTCAGCGCAACGAGTTCGTCCGGGCTTCGCGCCTGGTGCGGCGCCGCTACGACCTGTGGGTGCTGTCCGGCACCGGCACCATGTTCCGGGTGTCGGCGCTGCGGGAGGTGGCCCGAGAGCGGGGCCGCAGCCTGCCTGGTGTCCCCGGCGAGTACTACGACAGCTCGTCGATCACCGAGGACTACGAGATCACGCTGGCGCTGAAGACCCTCGGCTACCGGTGCCTGTGCCCGCCCGGCTGCACGGCGATCACCGAGCTGATGCCCACCTGGCGGCACCTGTTCCAGCAGCGCCTGCGGTGGCAGAGCGGCACCCTGACCTCCCTGCGTCGGTACGGCTTCACTCGGGCCACCTGGACCAACTGGGTGCGGCAGGCGTTCTTCTACGGGCGCTACTGCTCGCAGATCGCCTGCTGGGTGATCCTCTGCTACGCGCTTGTCGCGCACTTCGGGTTCAACATGCCCGGCTGGGTGCTCGGCATGCTCCTGACCATCTACCTCGAGCGGGTGATCACGGCCCGTGGCGCTGGCCGCAGGGGCGTTCTCATCGCAGCGCTCTTGTTCCCTGAGTGGTGGTACGGGATGTTCGACGGCCTGTATCTCTTCCAGGCGCTCCGCCGCGAGTTCACCCACCGCGACGTCTCGTGGAATCACGTGGTAAAGGACAGCGCAGGCAATGCTGCACCGAATCATCGCCGCGTTCCTCCGGCCAGGCGGGCCGTACTTGTACGTGAGGCTGGTCACGGCTAGCTATGCGCTTTCAGCGGTCGCCCGGCTGGTACCGGTCAGGTCGAAGCAGGTACCGGGGTACCGTCCCCGTGTCCCCGCAGTGGTCTGGTACGCCACCACGACGTTTGCCGCGCTTGCGGTGGTGGCCTGCACCTTCGTACTTTCGGGGGCTTTTGGCCCGGCCCGGCAACCGGGTGCGGCGCCGTCGCCGGCCACCGGGCTGCCGGATGTCCGGGCCGGCTTCCACCTAGGTGTGTTCGAGCCAGAGGAGACCGTCAGCTACCGCTCAGTGACGGACTTCGCCACGGCGGTGGGCCGTGAGCCGGACCTGGTGCTCCTCTACAGCGGCTGGGGCGAGCCCTTCCTGACCCAGTTCGCCGAGACCGCGTACGCGCACGGCGCGGAGCCGGTGGTGCAGATCTACCCACCCGCCAACGGGAATCTGGCCGAGATAGCCATGGGCAGGCGCGACGGCTACCTGCGCTCCTACGCGGCACAGGTCCGCGCGTTCGGCCACCCGGTCGTTCTCAGCTTTGCGCCCGAGCCCAACGGTCCGTGGTATCCGTGGGGATGGACCCACACGTCCCCGCCGACGTGGGTGGCGGCCTGGCGGCACGTGGTCACCGTCTTCCGCGCGTCCGGGACCACCAACGTGACCTGGCTGCTGACCTTCAACGTCTCGTTCCGGGGATCGGGGCCGGTCCGGGCGTACTGGCCCGGCACCGCGTACGTGGGCTGGATTGGCATCGACGGCTACTACGAGCGTCCGCGGGACACGTTCCGGAACCACTTCCTGCCGACCGTCCGGGCGGTGCGCAAGCTGACCAGCAAGCCGCTGCTCATCTCCGAGGTAGCGGTCGGGCCGATCGCCGGCCAGCTGCGCGGCATCACCGATCTGTTCGCAGCCAGCCAGCACTACGGTCTGACCGGCCTGGTCTGGTTCGACAAGCGGCAGAACCGCGGCATCCACCACCAGGACTGGCGACTGGAGGACAACCCGGCCGCCGTGGCCCTGTTCCGGCGCGAAGCGCGCGCCT
>DASTBN010000779.1:0-3058 GCA_035712045.1 Pseudonocardiaceae bacterium | reverse complement strand
GACCACAGGGCTTAAGAGTCTGACCCGCGTGCTCACGGCAACAATCGACAGTTCCTGTCGGTGGCCCCCAACACCATCCTGAAACCCGAGCTCAAGAGCATCACAGTACGATCGGCGTCCCGGACGGACACGGGCCCCATTTTCCCGCCTCCACGGCGGCCCCGCGCAGCGGGCCCTGGTTCCTGATACGAAAGACCCTATGCCTGGCCGGAGCACTGGTAGCGACGCGCTGTCACGCAGGCTGCGGGAGCTGCGCGGCGCCGCCGGGCTCCGGCAGGTGGACGCCGCGTCACGCGCCGGGATCAGCCAATCCCTGATCGCCAAGTTTGAGAACGGCCGTCAGATCCCCCGGCCGGATCAGGCCGAGGCCCTGTGCCGCGCCTACCACGCGTCCGCGCGAGACCGCCGCGAACTGGTTCAGCTTGCCGAGGATCTCCGCGAGGGCACCCGGCGAGTGGTGGTGCACCGGCCCCGGCACGCCGCGATACAGAAGCAGATCAAGCGCATCGTCGAAAGCTCCGCGCTAGTGCGCACGTTCTCACCCAGCGGTATCCCCGGGCTGCTTCAGACCCCGGACTACATCCGGGCCCTGTTCACCACCGGTGGTGAGGTGACCCCAGCGGATGAAGATGGCGCCGAGCAGCGCATCGCCAATCAAGCCGCCCTGCTCACCGATGACTCCGACCGCCGGTTCACGATGGTAATGCCCGAAGGGTCACTGGGCTGGTCTCTTCTGCCACCCGAGCGCATGGCCGACCAGATCGAGCACATCTCCACGATGGGGTCTCGCCGCAACATGAGCATCGGGATCATCCCCTGGGGCCGGGTATCTCCTGTGCTGCCGCTGCATTCATGGGAAATGTACGACGAGCGAGCCGTCATCACCGGCGGCATGACCGGAACGACGCTGCTCACCACCCGCGCCGACGTCGACGCTTACCTCGAACTGTTCACCGCTCTGGAGCGGCTCGCGGTCTACGGGGAACAGGCGCGCGAGATCCTGGCGTGGGTTGCGGACCGGTACAGACAGCGAGAGCAGGGAGGTCAACACTCAAGGTGACACACGGTGAGAACGATTACTTCCACAATGCGGCGGTGGTGGTGACAGGGGGAGCCTCTGGCATTGGACGCGCGTGCGCGCGAAAATTTCACTCCACCGGGGCCCAGGTATTTGTATTCGACAAGAATAAGGAGGGTTTAGCGGCGGCCGCCGTGCAGATGGATAGCGTCATCCCGGTAGAAGGTGACATAAGCCAGTGGGATGACTGCGTGGCGCTCGCGGACGCTGTGCGACGAGCGGGGAAGCCCCTCCGCGCGATCGTGAATTCTGCCGCATCATTTCTGGCTAAAGGTGAGACCGCTACCGCCAGAGATTGGGACATCTCACTGGGCGTCAACGTAAAGGGCACCGCCCTGGCTAGTTCGGCGCTGCTCAATGAGATGAGAGCCGCAGGCGGAGGAGCGATAGTCAACGTTGCCTCGATATCCGCGCGTATCGCGCAGCCCAACCGTTGGACGTATAATGCCGCCAAGGGTGCGATAGTAGCCTTGACTAAATGCCAGGCGTTGGACCTCGCTGGCGATAACATCCGGGTCAACAGCGTATCGCCTGGCACAATTTGGACACCGGAGCTCGCTCGCATGACCGGAGACAATCGTGCCGAATGGGGCCCGATTCTTGGTTCACAGCATATGCTCAACCGTGTTGGAGAACCCGGCGAAGTCGCAGAGGTGATTTGGTTCTTATGCGGGCCTGGGGCCAGCTTTATCACCGGAGCGGACATTCTCGTTGACGGTGGCTACGTGGCGATGGGACATGATCGCGCTGCGATTCCGATTCCGTATAGTAACGAGTGATAGTTTGCCGCCAACCGTCGAGCGGCTGCTGCTGCGGGTGACGGTGGGCTCTCACGGGTGTGGCCGGCGGGGACGGGGCTGGCAGCGGGGGCAGCTGTAGGAGGAGCGGTTCATGAAGGGCTCGCGCTGGATCGCGGTGCCGCACCGCAGGCAGGGCTGGCCAGCTTGGCCGTAGGCGGCCAGGGAGCGGTCGAAGTATCCGGAAGCGCCGTTGATGTTGACGTAGAGCGCGTCGAAGGAGGTGCCACCGGCGGCGAGTGCTTTGGTCATCACCTCGGTGGCCGCCGTGAGCACGGCGCGGCCCTGGGCCCGGGTCAGCGTCGCGGTGGACCGTGATCCGTGCAGCTGGACGTGCCACAACGCCTCGTCGGCGTAGATGTTGCCGATCCCGGACACCAGGGTCTGGTCCAGCAGGGCGCGTTTGAGGCCGGTCTGCCGCTGACGCATGCGGGCGATCACCGCGTCGAGATCGAACAGCGGGTCCAGCGGGTCTCGGGCGATGTGCGCCACTGGGACAGGCAGGCCGTCGACCGTGTCCTCCACCGAGAGGCCGCCGAATGTGCGCTGATCGATGAAGCGCAGCTCGGGCCCCTCGTCAGCGAACCGGAACCGGACACGCAGGTGGGTCTCGTCGGGGGCGCCTGGGGGCTGGATGCGCATCTGGCCGCTCATGCCCAGGTGGGCCAGCAGAGCCTGCTCCCCGCTCAGATCGAGCCAGAGGTACTTACCGCGGCGGCGCGCCGCGTGGATCTGGCGGCCGCAGAGCTGGGCGGTGAAGTCCATTTCGCCAGCGAGGTGGCGGCGGATGGAGCGGGGGTGGCGCACCTCGGCGTCTGTCACTGTGCGGCCGGTGATGTGCTCGGCGAGGCCGAGCCGGACGACCTCGACCTCGGGCAGCTCCGGCATTCTCCCGCTACCCGGCCGGCGGGGCGCTTCCGCTGGCCAGCTCGGACAGTGAGCGCCATGCGGTCTCGGCAGCCCGCTGCTCGGCTTCTTTTTTGGTGCGGCCCTGCCCCGTTCCCCGGTCCACTCCGGCGACCACGGCGGTGGCGGTGAACTCCTTGAGGTGGTCGGGACCAACCTCGGTGATCCGGTACTCGGGCACGCCCAGCTCACGGCTGGCGGTGAGTTCCTGGAGGCTGGTCTTCCAATCCAGGCCCGCGCCCAGTTGCGGGGCGACCACCAGCAGCGGGTCGAACAG
>DASTBN010000778.1:0-6641 GCA_035712045.1 Pseudonocardiaceae bacterium | reverse complement strand
GTGTCGGGAAACGGACCGGACATGCCGATCGTCTCGCCTCGATGTCATTGGCGTTCACCTGGGGCGCCACAGTGCGTCGCCGATGCGCAGATCGCCCGATGACCTAGCTCGCTTGGCCCGGTGATCTTCTCGTCCTGTTGTGGCACGAGGGTTGATCACATGATCTGTGGGACACGCTGTAGGGCAGACCTTCCGTGCGCCATCTCGCCCGCTGATAGATCACCGTTTGGGTGTCGAAAGTGACAAAATTTGTCGTTCTCGACACCCAAACAGTGATCTTCCTCTTGGGGGAGAGCGGGGGTTGTCAGAGGCCGAGCTGGACGCGGCGCAGCCGAGCGTGCCACCACGCGACGCGCCGCTCGTCGGCTGGCGCTCGCGCACGTCGGCACGGCGGGGACCGGCCGCACGTCCTGGCGATGGGATGGCCCCCCGCTCACCGGTATCGAGCGGGGGGCCATCCGGGTTCTCGGTGTCAGCTGAACTCGCCAGTGCGCAGGCCGGCCGTGAACACGGACCAGGCGGCTGCGGTGACCCTCAAAGCCGGGCCGGACGGGTCCTTGCTGTCCCGCACGGCGGTGCCGCCGCCGAGGCTGGCGACCTCAACGCACTGCCCCTGGGTGCTGCTGCGGCTAGACTTTCTCCATACGGCGGGTGTTAGGTCATCTCTCATCGAGGCCGCCCTTCGCCTTTCTCACAGGGTTGTGGCAAGCTCCGCGATCTTGGCGAGGCTCTCGTCGGGACCGAGGGCCTGATCGCGGAGCTTGCCGAACAGCCTATCCAGCAGCGACACCACTACGGGATCCTCGATCACGTCGCCACCCACCGTGTACTCCTGGTTGGCCACGTCGCCCAGCAGCCCATCGGGAAAGCTCAGCAGGCTGAACGACGCGCCCATGGCGACATGCAGGCCCTGGTCGAAGGGCAGCACCCGGAGTTCGATGTTGGGCCACTGAGCGCGGTCGATGAGCTGCCGGAGCTGAGCCTGGGCCACCGACGGGTGCCGCGCGCACCGGGCGAGCGCGCCTTCCGACACGACCGCGATGACCCGCAACGGGTCGGGGCCGCGCAGCCGTTCCTGGCGCCGCATGCGGGCTCCCACGCGCCGGTCGATGTCCCGTCCCGTCCATCGATCGTCCACGGAGTAGGTCGCTCGTGCGTAGTCCTCGGTCTGCAGCAGCCCAGGGATCCACTCGAGCTCGAAGGTGCGGATCGAGGTCGCGTCGGACTCCAGCCCGACGTACCGGGCCAGCCAGTCCGATAGTCCCGCCGTGGACCACCATCCGCGCTGGCTGGCGTTCTCCCGCAGCGCTTCCAGCTCGCCGATCCTGTGCTCGGCGCCGTAGTGGTCCCGCAGCAGCATGACCAGCTCCGCGTATCCCATGGCGTTGCGGCCCACTTCGATGTGATCGATCCGGGCTTTGGAGCACTTGAGCGCTGACGCCGCTTGTTCCCGCGAGATCCCCGCCGCCTCTCGCAGCTGACGGATCTCCTTGCCGAGTAGCAAGCGGCTGAGCGTAGGTCCGGGCATGGCAGATAGGATAACGGCGATGACAGATTCTAGGTACGGTGTCCTAAGATAATCTTGTAGGTATCCGACGCTATTATCCGATGTCGAGTGTGCCGCTCCGTCCTGACTCGGCTGGACTGGGCGGTCTAGAGCTGGTGGAGGCAGGACACATGGGTAAGCGCCACAGGCGCCCGCGGTCGCACGTGCGGGTACCGGAGCAGCGGGCCGAGCCCGGCCGTGGCCAGTACGCGGAGTGCGTGTCATGAGCACTGATCCGCCCACGGTCGCCGCCCCTGTTCACTTGCTCGCCGCTGGGGAGTTATTCCGGCAGGGCTACCCGAGCACGGGACTGGCGGTGTGCGGGCAGCCGGTGACCAGCGGGCCGGACATCGAAGAACCGCGCTACTGCTCAGACTGCGTCGAGGAGGCGATCCGCTGGAGCGCGCAGCCGTGAGCGACATCAGCGCTGACGGTGTTTCGGTCCGGCTACCTCTTGATCTGGCGATCTGTCATGCTGTGAGTATGACGGTGCAGATAGCGGTCAAGCTGGACGACAGACTGGCTGAGCAGGTCAGGGCTGCGGCGGCGGACGCGGGTACCACCCTGTCCGAGTGGGTCCGGGCGGTGTTGCAGCACCAGGCCTTGGTTGCCAAGTCGATGCGGGCTCGTGCTGAAGAGGATGCCCGCGAGGCCGTCTACACCGACGAGCAGGAGGCCGCGCTGATGGCCGCTCGTCGCCGTCGTGCGATCGCCGCGCTCGATGAGCGGTGAGCACATCCGCCGGTTGGGTTCGGTACGGTCAGGTGTGGGTGTCTCGTGACGAGGTGATGGGAGCGATGAACTACCTCGTCGTATCTTCGGATGCTTACAACGAGGCGTTTGGAGACCGGCGGATCATCGCCGTCGAGGTCGACTCCCGTGCCGTCTATGAAGGCACCTATCGCGAGCCGATCATCGATGCTGGTACCGCCATACTCGACCGAATCGTGTGGGTGGCGCGCGCCGTACTGCAAGAGCAAGTGGCCGAGCTTCATCCGCACCGCCACGCAGTGGTGGCTGAGCAGATCCGCGAGCTGATCGGGAACTGAAGAGGCCGCACCAGAGTCGGGCTGGTCCAGCCGTAATGCCGGACTCGGCGACATCAGAGCTGTCTTGGGGGGCCGACAGGATGGATGCGGTGGGACTGTGTGCTCGCCTTCGGCGGGATCTGAGCGGCGTCGAGCAGCGCATCAAGGCCAACGCGTGGCTGGCGGAGCTGGAGGCTGGGCGGCTGCCCACCGAGGCACTGCGGGCTTTCGCGGGAGAGCAACTGCAGATCATTCCCAGTGATCTGCGCAGCTTCGAGATGCTTGTGCAGCGGTTTCCCGCTGAGCCCGCCCAGGGTTATCTCGCCGGTATGGCCGCAGCGGAGCGGGTGGCGTTTCCGGCGCTGGAGCGCTTCGCCGCCGCGGTCGGCCTCGGCGGCACCGACCGCCAGCGCTACGAGCCGGTGCCGGGTTGCCAGGTTTACCCGTCTTATGTGGCTCGCCTGGCCCGTGACGGCACACCGGCGCAGATCGCAGGCGCGTTTCTGGTGAATCTGAACGCCTGGGGCAGCTGCTGCGCGCGGATCGCCAACGCGCTGCCCGCTCACTACCAGGTCGCGGAGAAAGACTGCGCCTTCTTCGCGCACTTCGCCGGGCCGACAACTGAGCTTGAGCGGATTAGCCTGGAAGTGATCGACGCCGGGCTGGCCCAGGGCGTTGATCCGGCCAGCATCAGCCAGGCGGCCAGGCTGTTGCAGGCGTACGAGCTGATGTTCTGGGAAAACCTGCCACGCTGAGCTATTCCAGCACTATCTCGCTGAGGAGTTACATGACTCTATGACCCGTCGGCGCACCGTGGGAGAGCGGCTGGGGCAGGCACGGCGGCAGCGTTTCGTGGGACGGCGGGCTGAGCTGGAACTCTTCGCCGCCGCGCTGGTAGCCCCGGAGCCCCCGTTCGCGGTGCTGCACGTGCACGGGCCGGGTGGTGTGGGCAAGACCGCCTTGCTCCAGGGCTTTGCCCAGATCGCCACGGAGCATGGCGCCATCCCGGTGCGGCTCGACGCGCGGCACTGCCAGCCCTCGCCCGCCGGGTTGCTGGGCGGCCTGCGGCAGGTGCTGAAGCTGCCCGAGAGCGCTGACCCCATCGACGCGCTGGCTGAGCGTGGGCGGGTGGTGCTGCTCATCGATACCTACGAGACCGCTGCGGCCGCCGATGACTGGCTCCGGGACGAGCTGCTGCCCAGCTTGCCGGCGGGCGCGCCAGCCTGCGCCGCCGCCGCGATGTCCCCCGTGCGGCCAACCACCCAGTCGTGGCATCCCGGGCGGGATAGCGTCGCCGCAAAGGCAAGATCACCGTTTCGGTGTCGAAAGTGACAGATTTTGTCGTTCTCGACACCGAAACAGTGATCTTGCCCGGTTAGTCCGAGGCCGGGCCGCTGGGTTGTGCGTCGAAGACGCGGCTTGTGCGCAAATCCTCGGGGGTCAGGGTGGTGAGCTCGGACTTGCTGACCGGTTCGTCGTCGTCCATCAGGCGGCTGGCGTGCCGCAGCCGGGCCCGTTCGATCGCGTTGCGGACGCTTCTGGCGTTCGCGAAGCGGGGTTGTTCCTTGCGCAGCTTCAGGTACTCCCTGAAGGTCTCGGTGGCTTCTGAGGTGAAGTTGTAGCCCTCCGCGTGGACCATTAGCTGGCCGATGGCCTCCAGCTCCTGGAGGGTGTAATCGGGGAAATCGATGTGGTGGGCGATCCGGGAACCCATTCCGGGGTTGGAAATGAAGAACGAGTCCATCCGGTCCTTGTAACCGGCGAGGATCACCACCAGGTCTTCCCGCTGGTTCTCCATCACCTGGAGCAGGATCTCGATGGATTCCTGCCCGTAGTCACGCTCATTGTCCTGGCGGTAGAGGTAGTAGGCCTCGTCGATGAACAGCACGCCGCCCATCGCCCGCTTGAGGACCTCTTTGGTTTTCGGCGCAGTGTGCCCGACGTACTGGCCGACCAGGTCGTCCCGGGTCACCGAGACCAGATGGCCCCGGCGCAGGTAGCCCAGCCGGTGCAGCAGGTCCGACATCCGCATCGCCACGGTGGTCTTGCCGGTGCCGGGGCTGCCGGTGAAGCACATGTGCAGGTTGGGCCGGGAGGTGGACAGCCCGAACTTCGCCCGCGCCCGGTCGACCAGCAGCAGCGCGGCGATCTCCCGGATGCGGTTCTTCACCGGGGCAAGCCCGACCAGATCAGCGTCCAGGGAGGTGAAGACCTGGTCGATCCCGGTTTCGGCGCGTTCCTGGGCGAGGTCCACCCGGGCGTCTGACGGTAGCGTCTTCTTTTCCTCGGCGGCGTCCTCCGGCGGATCCGACCCGGCCGGATCGCGGCCAGGCCGGGACATACCGAACCCGATGCGAGCGGGTGTTTCGCCACCGGGCTGTGGACCGCCGCGTGGGCGGTTGTTGGAGCTCATTGCTGGCCGTTGGCGTAACGCTCGCCGTGCGGCTGATCGGCCGCGTAGGGGTGCAGGGTGTACCGGATGGTGCGGTCGTGCCATTCCTGGCGCTCGATCCGGAAGCCGGGCTCGTGGCTTGGCCGCTGCACGATGAACGATAGCGCGACGGTCTGCTTGCCGTAGTTCGCGTTGTAGCAATTGATCTTGATGTAGTGCTCGGGTTTGGCCTTCCGGCAGGCGTTCACCTCGGCGAGCACCCCGGCGGCGTCGGCGAGGTCGAACATCGGCAGCCCCCACATCTCCCAGTAGGTGTTGCGGGGGTGCGGGTCGTCGGTGAACTCCACCGAACAGGGCCAGCCATTGTCCAGCGCGTACTGGATCTGCGCTTTGATCTCGTCGTCGGTGAGGTCGGGCAGGAAGGAGAAGGTCCCCTGAGTGATCCGCATTTCTGTACCTCCCCTGTCAGATCGAGGTGGGCGTCTCGACCACGTCGGGGACGTCGGTCGACTCGTAGTTGAAGGTGATATCACCCCAGGTGGCCAGCGCGACGTCCAGCTCACGGCTCTTCTTCGCGGCCGCCTTGAGGATGTCGTCACCCTCCTTGCGGTAGTCCCGGCCCTCATTCCGCGCCTTGATCATCGCTTCCAGCGCGACCCGGTTGGCGGTGGCGCCGGCCGCGATGCCCATCGGATGGCCGATCGTGCCGCCACCGAATTGCAGCACCACGTCCTCACCGAGGTAGTACAGCAAGTCATGCATCTGCCCGGCGTGGATCCCGCCCGAGGCGACTGGCATGACGCCCGGCATCGAGCCCCAGTCCTGGTCGAAGTACAGGCCCCGGACGGGGTTGGCCTTGAGCTTGCCCTCCCGCAGGGTGTCGTAGTAGCCGGCGATGGCGTTCGGGTCGCCCTCCAGCTTGCCGACCACGGTGCCGGAATGGATGTGGTCGACTCCGGCCAGCCGCATCCACTTGGCCAGTACCCGGAAGTTCACCCCGTGGTTCTTCTGCCGGGCGTAGGTGGCGTACCCGGCCCGGTGCAGGTGCAGGATGCACCCGTTGGCCCTGGCCCATTTCGCCATCGACTGGATCGCCGTGAATCCGATGGTGAGGTCGATCATGATGATGACGGTGCCGAGCTCCTTGGCGAACGCCGCGCGCTCGTACATGTCCTCCATGGTGGCGGCGGTGACGTTCAGGTAGTGGCCCTTGACCTCACCGGTCGCCGCAGAGGCGCGGTTGACGCCTTCCATGGTGTAGAGGTAGCGGTCCCGCCAGCGCATGAACGGCTGAGAGTTGATGTTCTCGTCGTCCTTGGTGAAGTCCAGCCCGCCGCGCAGGGCCTCGTAGACGACGCGGCCGTAGTTGCGGGCGGAGAGGCCCAGCTTGGGCTTGGTGGTGGCGCCGAGCAGGGGCCGGCCGAACTTGTCCAGGTACTCGCGCTCCATGACGATCCCGTGCGCGGGGCCCTGGAACGTCTTCACATAGGCGACGGGGATGCGCAGGTCCTCGAGCCGAAGTGCCCGAAGCGGCTTGAAGCCGAACACATTGCCGATGATCGACGAGGTCAGATTGGCGATCGAGCCCTCCTCGAACAGGTCGATGTCGTAGGCGATGTAGGCGATGTATTCGCCCTCGCGCCCGGGCACCGGCTCGACCCGGTAGCACTTGGCC
>DASTBN010000777.1:0-4784 GCA_035712045.1 Pseudonocardiaceae bacterium | reverse complement strand
CGCGTACACCGCCCCGGTCCGCTCACTGTCCCAGCGCGCCGCTGAACTAGCCTCGTCGTAGGTGCTCCCGACCACGACGACGTCGACGCGGTCGCCGCCGATCACGGCGATCCGCTCGCGTTTCTGCCGTGGCGTGTTCGCCGGGAGGAATATCCGGCCGCGGATGCCGAGCCGGCGGCAGGCGAACGCCACCCCCTGGCCGTGGTTGCCAGCACTGGCGCAGACCACGCCGTTGCGCTGATCAGCCGGGCTCAGCGCGGAGATGAGGTTGAACGCCCCCCGGACCTTGTAGGAGCGGCAGAGCTGGCTGTCCTCCCTCTTGAGCAGTACCGGGCACCCGAGCAGATCGCTGAGCCGTTCGTTGGCTTCCAGGGGCGTGCGGCGCACCACCGGACGCAGCCGCTGCACCGCCTGCTCGATCATCGACGGGGTCAACGACGTTGCCAAGGGTGCTCCTCAAAACTCCGATGCAGACATCGAGACCCTAGACGCCAGCCCGGCGACGCGACGCGGGAGCCTCCGGAACGCCGGTAATGGCGGCTCATCGGATCTGGGGTTTTGATCTGGGGTTTTGATCTGGGGTTTCTGATCTGCGGCTACTACCGTGTGTGTTATGGCCTGGGGAGGGCAGCGCCCGCATCGTGACCGGCGGCGGCTATGGCGAATCCGCTGATCGCGGTGGGGTCGTTCGGGCCATACACGCTGGAGTCGCTGCTGGGCTCTGGCCGGGCGAGCGAGGTTTACCGGGCTTACGATCAACGGCACCAGCGGGTCGTGGCACTGAAAATCCTGTCGGGGTCTTTCACGGCTGACCGCGACTATCGCGAGCGTTTCGACCAGGTGTCACGTGTTCTGACGGAGTTATCGGCGCCGAATCTGCTGCCCGTCAATGCGCACGGTGAGCTCCAGGGCAGGCTCTTCGTTGACACTCGGCTGGTGACCGGCCCGAATCTCGGTGCGAGGGTGCGCGCCGGGGCCATGCCCGATGACCAGGCGGCGGAGCTGATCAACCAGCTCGCCGCGGCGCTCGACGCCCTGCACTCCGCCGGGATCGCGCACGGTGATGTGAAGCCATCTGATGTGCTCTGCACCGAGGAGGGGTTTCTGCTGGCCGACGCCGGGCTCGCGCACCCCCGGGCACGCCCCCGCTACCCGGCACCGGAGTGGAGCGAGGGACGGCTGCCCGATCCCGGCGCGGATGTCTATGCGCTGGCATGCCTGGTGGGCGAGTTCGCGACCAGGGCGAATGCCACCGCCACCGGTGGCGATGCGCGTGCGGCCGAGCTGCTCGCGGCGCTCTCCCGGGGGATGGCCGCTAATCCGGCCAGCCGGTACCGGACGGCGAGCGAGCTAGCGGAGGCGGTCACAGCGGCGCTGGCGGGCGCGCGGCCAGCGGCTGGCGGTGCCGGCATGGCCTGGTGGAAAGCGGCACCGAAGGCCAGGGTCACGCCGCCTCCCGCTGGGCTGGCACCGGCCGGGGGCTGGCCAGGATGGGCCCGGCCGCCGGGCTCCCAGGCGGATCCTGGCGGCCACCCTCAGCCACCCGCAGGCGCGCCGGATTGGTGGCAGGGCCGCCTGTCCGGGGTGCATACCGTCACCACCGCGAAGATCACGATCGGGCGTGCCCCGGATAACGACGTCGTCGTACCGGACCTGCTGGTCTCCAAACGGCACGCCGAACTCCGCCGTACCGGCGCTCAGTGGCGCATCGTCGATCTGAAGAGCTGGAACGGGACGTTCCTGAACGGCCAGCGGATCACGGATTCGGTCATCCAGGACCACGACGTCGTCGGGGTGGGGCACACGCTGCTGCAGCTCGTCGGTGACCAGCTCGTCGAGTACACCGACGAGGGGGACATCACGTTCGGTGCCGCCGATCTGGTCGTGACGAAGAAGGGCCGCCGGCTGCTGGACGCGGTGAGTTTCACGCTCAGGGAACGCAGCCTGGTCGCCGTGATCGGCCCAAGCGGCGCCGGGAAGTCCACCCTGCTGGCCGCGCTGACCGGATTCCGGCCGGCGGATCAGGGGGAGGTGCACTACGCGGGCCGCGACCTCTACACCGACTACGACGAACTGCGCTATCGCATCGGGTTCGTCCCGCAGGAGGACATCCTGCATCCGCAGCTGACCGTCCGGCGGGCGTTACGGTATGCCGCGCGGCTTCGCTTCCCCGCCGACGTGCCGCGCAGCGAGCGGGAGCGCCGGGTCGAGGAGGTGCTCGCCGAGCTGGGTCTCACCAATCAGGCCAGACAGCGGATCTCCAGCCTGTCCGGTGGCCAGCGCAAACGGACCAGTACCGCCCTGGAGCTGCTGACCCGGCCGTCGCTGCTGTTCCTCGATGAGCCAACTTCGGGCCTGGATCCAGGACTGAAGAAACAGGTCATGGTGACACTGCGGCAGCTCGCGGACGAGGGGCGCACCGTGGTGGTCGTGAGCCACGACGAGACCAACCTCGGGATGTGTGACCGGCTGCTGGTCCTCGCCACCGGCGGCAAGCTGGCCTACTTCGGGCCGCCCCAGGAGGCGCTGAGGTATTTCCAGCAGAAGGACTTCCCGGAGGTATTCACTCTGCTGAATGAGGAGAGGACAGTCGACTGGGCGGCGCGGTACCGCCAGTCCCCCGAAGCGGCGCGCTACCTGCGGACCCCGGCGGCGCCGATAGCCAATCCGGCCTCCCGGCCCATGACAGCGCCCGCGCCAGTGCCACGCCAGCAATCTCCCCTCACCCAATTCCAGGTCCTGTGCGCGCGTTATCTCGCGGTGATCGCCGCCGACTGGCAGTACCTGGTTTTCCTGGCCGCCCTCCCTTTGGCGCTGAGCGCGCTCGCTCAGCTCGTCTCCGGACCGGCCGGGCTGTCCATGATTGAGAAGGCCAAGGACCGCGGGGGGCTGGGCTCACCGGCACAGCTGTTACTGGTGCTCGTCATCGCCAGTGCTTTCATGGGTTTCGCGGGGGCGTTCCGGGAGTTGGTGAAAGAACGGGCGATCTATCGCCGGGAACAGGCCATTGGCCTGACCATATCGGCGTACCTGGGATCGAAGCTGGCCGTGCTGGGCGTCATCACGGCGATTCAGGCCGTCGGTCTTGGCGTCCTGAGCACTCTCGGCAGGCCGCCACCGGACCGCGCGGTCGTGCTCAGCGATCCAACGCTGGAGGTCATCATCGCCCTGGTCGCGGTGACGGCCTCGATGATGGCCCTGGGGCTGCTCGTCTCAGCGTCGATCGCGAACGCCGACCGCGGCATGCCGCTGCTGGTGGTGATCCTGATGCTGCAGCTCATCCTCTGCGGGGGCTTGTTCCCGCTGAATGGGAACCTGGGGATCGAGCAGCTGTCGTGGCTCGTGCCCGCCCGCTGGGGTTTCGCGATGGGCGCGGCCACGACGGAGATCCCGCAGCGGCCAGGAGGGGAGCCTGACCCGCTCTGGACTCACAGCGTCGGGTACTGGCTGCTGGATCTGTTCGTCCTGTGCCTGATCACCGCTGTGTTCGTGGCCGCGACGCACTACCGGCTGCGGCGCTCGCAGCCGGGGCGCCGCCCGGCGAGATGACGCAGCGGCTCAGCACGACGACGTGGCGAGCGTGGCCGATCCGCTGTTTCCGGGATCGGTCAGGTAGTAATAGGTGGCGCCTCTTACCGCCGCGAGGTCCGCGTCACTCGCGTCCGCCGCTATTCCCGCGACGAACGGCGTAGACCGGTAAACGTAGATTACGGCGTTTCTCGGAACATTTGCGGTGAATGTGGCCTCGTACGTGTCGCGGCACGAGTCGGCCTGTTTGAGCACAAAAGTCGAGTAGCCTTTCTTGGCGACGTCCGCCCAGCCCGCCGGATTCGTTCCCGAATATTTGACAAAGAAACGAGTGTACCGCGACGAAGAGCAGCCCAACAATTCGCTGTCGTAGGAAGTGATACGATCGGTCCGCTGTTCACAGGTCCCGTTCAGCACCGTACCGAACATCTGCGTGGCCGTGTACTGGCTGGTCGGGTGAGGGGCGTTAGCCCTGTAGAAAGACGACTGAATCACCAGCGGGACGATGATCCTCGGGATCACCACGAAGACGACGATCAGAGCCAGGATGATGAGCACCAAGGCGATCACCCAGCGGCGGCGCGCCGATCGCCGGCCGGGCGGCTTGCCGGGCTTGCCTGGTGATACCGGGCCCGGGGGCGCCTGGGGCTTGGGCTGCTGGCTCCCCGCCCACCAGCTGGGTTCGCCCGTGGGCGGGGAGCCAGCGGGCGTCCGTGCCTCGGTCGGCCACCAGGGCGCGTCGGCTGGCGGAGGCGGGATCGGGGCGGTGGGCGGGGCCGGCGATGGCTCGATCTTCTTTGGCGGCGGCAGCGACGGATCATCAGGCTCAGCCGGGCGCCGCGGCCGCTGGGTTTGACCGGCACGGCCCTCCGGCGCTGGCGCGGCACCACGGGTCCGCTCCCACCATGGCCGCTCCAGCAGTCCCTCTAACGCCCCGCTGGGCGATAAGCCGGGGGCGCAGTACTCCTTGAGCCGGGCGGCCGCAGAGCTGAGCTCCCGGTCGCCCACGGCCTCCAGGCGCTGCCACACCTCAGTCTGGTACGGCGGCTCGAAGTCCTCGAGGCTGAACAGGAGGTTCTGCTCGTTGTTGAGTGAGCCCCACAGCCGGGTGTCTTTGGACAGCGCCAGCAGCGAGGTGTAGATGACCAGAGCGGGGAAAGTGTCCATCCACTGCCCCCACGGGCGCCCGGAACGCTGGTAGTTGCGATGGCCCGATTCGCTGGGCGCCGGCTTACCAGCGAAAGGCGGGATCCAGG
>DASTBN010000776.1:0-8400 GCA_035712045.1 Pseudonocardiaceae bacterium | reverse complement strand
CCACACGTCACAGCCCCAGTACAGGTAACGGGCCATCGACATGTCGTAGTCAGGCAGGAACACCATCCGGTGACGCACGTCCGGGGCGTCGGCGAACTGCACGACCTGCTGGATCAGCGCCTTACCGCCGTCGTCGGCCGGGTGGGACTTACCGGCGATGATCAGCTGCACGGGGTGGTCGGGATCCAGCAGCAGGGCGCGCAGGCGCTCCCGGTCGCGCAGCATCAGCGTGAGCCGCTTGTAGGTGGGCACCCGGCGGGCGAAGCCGATCGTGAGCACGTCCGGGTCGAACACCCGCGCAGTCCAGCCCAGCTCGGGCTCGGACGCGCCGCGCTCCAGCCAGGCGGCCCGGACCCTGCGGCGCACCTCGACCACGAGCGTGGCGCGCAGCGCGCGGCGCAGCTCCCATAACCGCGTATCGGGCACCGACAGCACCACGCCACCCTCATCCGGCTCGCCGAGCGAGCCGGTGATCTCGTGAGCGGCCCAGGTCGGCCCGTGCACCCCGTTGGTGACCGATCCGATCGGCACTTCATCCATGTCGAACTGGGGCCACAAACTGCCGAACATCGCCCGGGACACCGCACCATGCAACTGCGAGACACCGTTGGCGCGCTGGGCCAGCCGCAGGCCCATGTGCGCCATGTTGAACATGCCGGGGTCATCCTCAGCGCCCAGGGCCAGCACCCGCTCGATGTCCACCCTGGGCAGCAGCCCCGCTGGCTCGGCGAAGTGATGCCGGACCAGGCCCACCGGGAAGCGGTCGATCCCGGCGGGCACCGGGGTGTGCGTGGTGAACACCGTGCCAGCCCGCACCGCGGTCAGCGCCTCATCGAAGCTCAAACCCTCCGAGCTGATCAGCTCACGGATCCGCTCCAGCCCGAGGAACCCTGCGTGGCCTTCGTTGGTGTGGAACACCTCGGGTGCGGGATGCGCGGTGAGCTGGCAGAACGCACGCACTGCCCGGACACCGCCGATCCCGGCGAGGATTTCCTGGGTGATCCGGTGAGCCTGATCGCCACCGTAGAGCCGGTCGGTGACGCCACGCAGATCATCCGGGTTGTCCTCGATATCGGAATCGAGCAGCAGCAGCGGTATCCGCCCGACATCAGCCCGCCAGATCCGGGCCCTGAGTTCCCGCCCGCCGGGCATGCCGACCCCCACCAGCAAGGGCGCGCCGGTGGCGTCGGTCATCAGGCTCAGCGGCAAGCCCTGCGGATCGATCGCCGGGTAGTGCTCCAGCTGCCAGCCGTCCAGGGACAGGGACTGCCGAAAGTAGCCCGAGCGGTAGAGCAGCCCCACCCCGATCAGCGGCAGCCCCAGGTCGGAGGCCGCCTTGAGGTGATCACCGGCCAGCACGCCCAGGCCACCGGAATAGAACGGAAGTACCTCCGAGACGCCGAACTCCATCGAGAAGTAGGCGATCGCTGCGGGGAGCGGCCCCGGGTGCCGCTGATACCAGCGGGGCTCGCCGAGGTAACGGCGCAGGTCAGCAGCGAGCGCGGCGATGCGGGCCACCACGGTCTCGTCGGCGGCCAGCGCGCCAAGGCGCCGGGTGGGAATCTCGCCGAGCAGCCGCACCGGGTCTCCCCGGACCGCGTTCCAGGTGCACTCGTCCAGCGAGGAAAACAGATCCCGGGTGGGCTGGTGCCAGGTCCACCTCAGGTTGGTGGCCAGCGTCTCCAGCGGGGCTAGAGGTTCCGGCAGCTGGGCACGGACGGTGAACCTGCGCAGCGCTCGCATCCTAGGGACTGTATCCCGCGATCGGGTGCTCTGGAGCAGACCCTGTGTTACGGCCACGTGATTTAGCGCGAATCTCCACCAAAAAACGATCCCCGAGTGTCGGAACCCCGCCGCACCCGGCAGACTATGCACCGGGGATCAGGAGTCGGGGAAGGTGGGGCACGGTGAGCGGTCGAATTGCCATTGACGACGTGACGCCCGTGGTCTCCTGCGGGAAGTATCCCAGCAAAGCGGTGGTGGGGGAACACGTGCCGATCGGCGCCACGGTGTGGCGCGAGGGACACGACGCGGTGGGCGCCACCATGGTCTGGCGCGGTCCCGCCGACGAGCCGGGTGGTCAAGCCCAGATGCGGTCGGCGGGGCCAGGCACCGACCGGTTCGTCGCGACCGTGGTGGCGGACCAGGTGGGCTGGTGGAGCTTCCGGGTGGACGGCTGGGCTGATCCGTGGGAGAGCTGGCGGCACGCGATCGAGGTGAAGATCAAGGCTGGCCAGGACGAGGATGAGCTGGAAAACGACCTGATCGCAGGCGCCCGGCTACTGGATCGGGCCGCGCGGCGCCCTGGACAGCCGGACAGCCGGGCGGCCCTGAGCGCTGCGGCGGCGGCGCTGCGGAACGCCCGGCGCCCGCTCGGTGAGCGGGTCACCCCAGCGCTCAGGGCACCGGTGACCCAGATCATGGCCGCTGATCCGCTCCGTGACCTGATCACCCGGGGTGCCACCCACAAGATGTGGGTGGACCGGCCCCGCGCGCTGTTCAGCTCCTGGTACGAGTTCTTCCCGCGCTCCACCGGCGGCTGGGACGCCCAGGGCAACCCGGTGCATGGCAGTTTCGCCACCGCGACCGCTGAGCTCGAGCGGATCGCCCGGATGGGCTTCGATGTCGTGTACCTGCCACCGATTCACCCGATCGGCGAGGTGAATCGCAAGGGCCCGAACAACACCACGCATACCGGGCCGGACGATGTCGGCTCGCCGTGGGCGATCGGCTCGGTGGAGGGCGGGCACGACGCGGTGCACCCGCGGCTGGGCACCGTGGAGGACTTCGAGGCCTTCGTCGCCCGGGCCCGGGAGCTGGGCATGGAGGTCGCGCTGGATTACGCGCTGCAATGCGCGCCGGATCACCCGTGGGCCAAGGAGCACCAGGAGTGGTTCACCATCCGGCCGGACGGGTCGATCGCGTACGCGGAGAACCCGCCCAAGCGCTACCAGGACATCTACCCGCTCAACTTCGACAACGACACCCGCGCCGCCTATCTGGAGATGCTGCGGGTGATGCTGTTCTGGGTGGAGCGCGGGGTGCGGATCTTCCGGGTGGACAACCCGCATACCAAGCCGCCGGACTTCTGGCACTGGCTGATCTGGCAAGTCAAGGACCGCTGCCCGGATGTGCTGTTCCTGTCGGAGGCATTTACCCGCCCGGCCCGGCTCTACGGGCTGGCCCGGCTGGGCTTCACCCAGTCCTACACCTACTTCACCTGGCGCACCGGCAAGCAGGAGCTCACCGAATACGCCACCGAACTGGCGTCCAGAGTGGACGAATGCCGGCCGAACTTCTTCGTCAACACCCCGGACATCCTGCACGCCTCGCTGCAACATGGCGGCCCAGGCATGTTCGCCATCCGTGCCGCGCTGGCCGCCACGCTGTCCCCGTCCTGGGGTGTGTACTCCGGTTACGAGCTCTACGAGAACACCCCGGTGCGCCCCGGCAGCGAGGAGTACCTGGACAGTGAGAAGTACCAGCTGCGCCCCCGCGACTTCGCCGCCGCGCTGGCCGAGGGCCGCTCCCTGGAACCGTGGATCACCCGCCTCAACGCGATCCGCCGCGCCCATCCCGCCCTGCAGCAGTTGCGCACTCTGCGATTCCACCAGGTGGACAACGACTCCCTGCTGGTTTACTCCAAGACGGATCCCGCCACGAGCGACATCGTGATCTGTGTGGTCACCCTGGAACCGTTCGTCACCGTCAGCGGCACCGTCTGGCTGGATCTGCCGGGTCTGGGCCTGGATCCGGATGACCGCTTCACCGTCCACGACGAGGTCACCGGTGCCACCTACGGCTGGGGCCAGGCCAATTTCGTCCAGCTAGAGCCCTGGCGCGCTGTCGCCCACATCTTGTGGCTACGTCCCTAGTAAATGCCTCCGGCGTAAATGCCTCCGGCTCGCACGGCCGCAGGTGAACCGATCGGAGCCAGCAGCCGTAGGCTCCTGGCGTGACGATGGACGTGACGGGGGAGTTCGATTTAGCCGCGGGTAGTTACGACCGATTGGTGGGAGCTAGTCCGGGGTACTACCGGAATCTGGCGCGATCCGCTCGGCGGATGCGGCTGCCAGGAGACGGCGCCGGGCTGCACCTGCTGGATCTGGGGTGCGGGACAGGGGCGTCGACACTCGCGCTGCTCGCGGCCGCGCCGAAGGCGCGGATCACCGCGGTGGATGGATCGGCCGGGATGCTCGCCAGAGCCCGCCAAGCCGGCTGGCCGTCGTCGGTGTCCTTCGTGCACGCCCAGGCCGAGGAGCTCGCCGACGCCGGGGTGCACGGGCCGTTCGACGGGATCTTCGCCGCGTACCTGGTGCGCAACCTGCCGGATCCGGATCCGGTGCTAGCCACCCTGCGCGATCTGCTCACACCTGGCGCACCGCTGGGGATTCACGACTACGCCCTGGACGGCCGGGTGCGCAGCCGGGCGGTCTGGACCGCGGTGTGCTGGAGTGTGATCATCCCAGCGGGGAAAGTGATCACCGGCCGGGCCATCCTCTACCGCTACCTGTGGCGCAGCGTGCTGCGCTTCGACACCGTGGACGCGCTGGCCGACCGGCTACGGCGGCACGGCCTGGCCAACACCGAGATCGCGCCGATGCCCGGCTGGGAACGTGGCATCGTGCACACCGTGGTGGCCCGGCGGCCCACGTGAGGCCGAAGAACGGGCAGCGCCCGGGCCGGGACCGGCGCGCGGTGCTGCACCCGCCACGGGGTGGCCGGCCGCGACCTGACGGGTCCCCGCCCCAGGTCGCTGTCATCGGCGGCGGGATCGCCGGGATCGCCGCTGCGGTGGCGCTGGCCGAACGTGGCGTGCGGGTGCGGCTTCTCGAGCGTGAGCCGCAGCTCGGCGGCCGGTTGCGGGGCTGGCCCACTACCCTGGCCGACGGATCCACGGTCACCATGAGCCGCGGGTTCCACGCCTTTTTCCGGCAGTACTACAACCTGCGAGCGCTGCTGCGCCGGGCTGATCCGCTGAACCGGGCGCTGGTGCCCATGACCGACTACCCGCTGCTCGACGCTCAGGGCAACCGCGACACCTTCGAGGGCCTGCCGCGTACCCCACCGTGGAACGCGTTGGCCTTCGCGCTGGCCAGCCCGACTTTCCGATGGCGGGACCTGATCGGCCGGATCGACCCGGTGGCCGCGCTGCCGCTGGTGGATGTGTCGGTGCCGGAGATCTACACACGGCTGGACGACCAGGACGCGATGATGTTCCTGGAGCGGGTGCGCTTCCCCGACGCGGCCCGGCACCTGGCGTTCTCGGTGTTTTCCCGCAGCTTCTTCGCCGACCCCCGGGAGCTCTCGGCGGCCGAGCTGGCCACGATGTTCCACATCTACTTCCTGGGTTCGGCCGAGGGCCTGGTATTCGACGTGACCGCCGAGCCGTTCCCCCAGTCTCTGTGGGAGCCGATGGGTGATTACCTGGCCGAGCTCGGCGTGGTGGTGAGCGCTGGGGTCACCGTCAAGCAGGTGGCGGCCGGGGGTGAGCGCCGCTTCGCCGTCCACTCGGAGGGTGAGACAGCCGAGGCCGACGCCGTGGTGCTCGCTACCGACGTCACCGGCTTGCAAGCGCTGCTGGCGGCGTCTCCTCAGCTCGGGGAGGAGCCCTGGCGGGCGCGGATCGCCCGGTTGCGCACCGCTCCGCCGTTCCTGGTGTCCCGGTTGTGGCTGGACACACCGGTGCGCCCTGAGCGCCCCGGCTTCCTCGGCACCAGCGGGTTCGGCCCGCTGGACAACGTCAGCGTGCTGGAACGATTCGAGGGCGAGGCGGCCCGCTGGGCCCGGCGCACCGGCGGCTCCGTGGTCGAGCTACACGCCTACGCGCTGAGCACCGACCCGGAGCAGGGCAAGCGCCAGCTCATCGAGGCGCTGAGGCGGGTCTACCCGGAGACCGCCGCCGCCACGATCATCGACGAGCGTCACGAGCTGCGCGCCGACTGCCCGCTGTTCGCGCCAGGAACCTTCGGCGACCGGCCCACCGTCACCACCCCCGACCCGGCGGTAGTGCTCGCCGGTGACCTCACCCGGGTCGACCTCCCGGTCGCTCTGATGGAACGCGCCGCGACCAGTGGGCTGCTCGCCGCCAATGCCCTGCTGGAGGGCTGGGGCCTGCGCGGGCACCCCCTGTGGACGGTGCCGGTCCGTGGCCGACTCGCCCCGCTACGGGCCGCCGCGAGCCGATTCGGCTGAGTTCGGCCTTGTGTGTGCCAGCGTCCTGGGGGGAGATCTTGTCGTGCCACGGCCATGGCGTCGGCCCACGGGAGAACTCACCCTGGCCAGCGACCACTGGTCCGTAGTTCGTAGCGGCGGGCGGCGTAGGCGAGGTCATCACGCCACAGCCGGGCGGCCGCCCAGCGCATCGCGGGTCGCATCAGTGCGACCCCACGGCGGGCGACGGCGAACCCCGGGCGGGGTGAGGTGGCGATCGAGGCCTCGATCACGGCGGTCCGGGGGTGACCGGCGTCGTCAACACCCAAGGGCACCGCGTGGGTTTCAACGACGCTGCCCGCGCCCTCCCCCTCCAGGATGTCCATCACCACCGTCCTCGGCTCAGGGCAGCTGAACGCCGCGCGCACCGGCACCCCGACGCGCCGAGTGAGGCGAAACGCCACGTCAACTACGAACCGGTCCCGGTCTTCGCTAGGTTCTTCCACAACAGTGAGCCCGACAAAGGAGTACGGGTGGAACCAGCTGCCATGCCACGGGTCGAGCCGGTTCGCGATGACGTCTTCTGGCTCGCACCGCCCGATTCCGGTGAACACCGCGTCCATGCTGACCCGCGGGTCGGGCCGACGGTGCAGGACCGGTTCCGGCAGCGGATCCTCCCCACCGGCCGGGTCCAGGCGGACCCAGGCCAGTACCCCATCGTCGTGCGCGGGGAATGGTTCCCATCCCGGAACCCCGCGGGCCCCGATCGCCAGGCCATGCCAGCGGCACACCAGCGCCCCGCCGGTCACGGCGGCCTGGCACAACGGCGCGCCGAGATGCGGGCATTCGCCGGGACCAGCGTGCAGCGCACCGTCCGGGGTGCGCCAGGCCACCACCTCAACGCCGGCGATGGTGCGGCCAAATGGCTGATGTGGGCCGATCTCCCGGCTCGCCGCGAGCACAAACCAATTACCCGAGGGCCTGGCCTGCGCTCGTTTCAGCGCTTCTTCAATCAACCCTGGCCGGGCATCGCGCCAGGTTGGCCGCTGCCCGGCCCAAGTCCACGCGGGTAGCCTTTGTAGCGGAGCTCCTCGTCCGACCACTGTCCCTCACCCCTTCGCGCCGGACCCCACCAGTCCAGCACGGTATCCCGTTTCGCGTCGAAGCGCCCGAACCGGTATGAGTAATGACGCTCCGGTGCGAGCGCCCCGGTGTACCGAGCGCCCCGCACACGCCTCTCAACGAAGGTCACATCTTGATGCCGTCTGCCGATCTCCACACCACCTCCGATACCTCCGATGGCTACCTGGTCGAACCGCAGGCCGAGGACTTCGAGCACGCTCAAGCGGCTCCGCCAGATCCGTATTGGTACAAACGGGCCGTCTTTTACGAGGTACTGGTCCGGGCGTATCACGATCTCGACGGGAACGGCACGGGAGATCTGACCGGCCTGACTCGGAAGCTCGACTACCTGGAGTGGCTGGGCATTGACTGCCTGTGGCTTCCGCCGTTCTACGCCTCCCCGCTGCGCGACGGCGGCTACGACATCTCGGACTTCCGGGCCGTGCTGCCCGAATTCGGTACCGTCGAAGACTTCGTCGAGCTGCTGAACGAGGCACACAAACGGGGAATCCGGGTGATCACGGATCTGGTCATGAATCACACCTCCGACCAGCACCCCTGGTTCCAGGAATCCCGCCGTGATCGTTACGGGCCCTATGGGGATTTCTACGTCTGGAGCGACAAGGACACCGGTTACCCCGACGCCCGGATCATCTTCGTGGACACCGAGACCTCGAACTGGACCCACGATCCGGTCCGGGGGCAGTTCTACTGGCACCGGTTCTTCTCCCACCAGCCCGACCTCAACTACGACAACCCGCTAGTCGGCGACGCGATGATCGACGTGCTGCGGTTCTGGCTGGATCTGGGCATCGACGGCTTCCGGCTGGACGCGGTGCCCTACCTGTTCGAGGAGGAGGGCACCAACTGCGAGAATCTGCCGCGCACCCATGAGTTCCTCAAGCGCTGCCGGAAGGTCGTCGACGACGAATATCCCGGACGGGTGCTGCTGGCCGAGGCGAACCAGTGGCCCGCCGACGTCGTGGCCTATTTCGGCGACCCCTCGACGGGAGGCGATGAATGCCACATGGCGTTTCATTTCCCGCTCATGCCACGCATCTTCATGGCGGTCCGCAGAGAATCGCGTTTCCCGATCTCGGAGATCCTGGCCCAGACGCCCGCCAT
>DASTBN010000775.1:0-6494 GCA_035712045.1 Pseudonocardiaceae bacterium | reverse complement strand
CCCGACGACCGCCGCGTGATCGCTGACGTCCTGGCTGGTGAGGAACCGCCCGCTGGTGACCGTGCGGGCCCGCACCGTGAGCCAGTCCGGCGTGGTACCGGCCACCGTCGTGGTCCAGTTCGAGCTTCCTGCGGTCAGTGCCTCCGAACGCTGCACAGCGGCGGCCACCGCCGCGATATCCGGAGCCACGATCTTGGATCCCAGCGCGGTGGCATCCGCCACCGTCAGCGTGGACGCGGACCCGAACCCTCCCCGGACCCCCGTGCTGCTGGTGGTGCTTCCCGGGGACACGATGAGCAGGTTGCTGCCCAGCGCGTTGATCTGGTCGCTGATTTGCCGCTGAGCCCCCAGCCCCAGCCCCACCGTCAAGATCACCGCAGCGATACCGATCAGAATCCCGAGCACCGTGAGCCCCGAACGCAGGCGGTGCGAGATCACCGCCTCAAGCCCGGTCCGGATCGTCTCCCACCAGTTCACCCCTCACCCCCGGCGTGTCGCGCCCCCATAGCCGGTGTGCCGCTCTCCCCGCCGCCCCCATGCCCGCCACCGCTGTCCTGGCAGATGGTGCCGTCGAGGATCCGCACGGTCCGATGCGCGGCCGCCGCGACATCGGCCTCGTGGGTGATGAGCACGATGGTCCGGCCCGAGGCGTTCAGCTCGGCGAGCAGGTCCAGCACGTCTGCGGTCGAGGCGGAGTCCAGGTTGCCCGTCGGCTCGTCAGCCAGGATCAGCGTCGGATTGCCGACCAGCGCCCGCGCGATGGCTACCCGCTGCTGCTGGCCACCGGAAAGCTCACGAGGACGGTGCTCCACCCGGTGTGCCAGGCCGACCCGGGTCAGCGCCTCCAGCGCCATGGCGCTGCGCTCGGCGCGCGGGACACCGGCGTAGCACAGGGGAAGTTCCACGTTGCGTCCCGCCGTCAACGACGGCAGCAGGTTGAACTGCTGAAACACGAAGCCGATCCGCCGATTGCGGACATCCGCCAGTTCCTCCTCCGACATGGTGCTGACGTCCTGGCCAGCCAGCCGGTAGGTGCCTGAGGTAGGGCTGTCCAAACAGCCCAGGACCTGCATCAGAGTTGACTTCCCAGATCCAGAGGGGCCGGTGATCGCGACGAACTCGCCCTCATGAATCGAGATACATGCCCCGCGCAGCGCCGCCACCTCCAGCGACCCGCTGCGATAAGTCTTGCCGACGTCGATGAGCTCCAGGAGCGGAAAGGTCAGCGCGGGTAGCACCTCGGTAGTCATCACTCACCCCGTCCGGCCACCGGGACCGCGCCCGCCGCCGCCGAGGCCACCTCCGAAGCCGCCGCCGAAGCCACCCCCGAGGCCGCCGCCCCGATTGGCCCCGTTAGGCCGGTTGGGCGCGGTTCCGGTGGGCGTGGCGGGAAGCACGATGCGGGTGCCAGCCGTCAGGCCGTCGGTGATCTGGGTCTGGCCGCCCGTGCTGAGGCCCACGGTTACCGGGTGAGCGACCTGCTTGCCGTTCTGCAATTCATAGACCACCGACCTCCCGCCCACGGTGTGCACCGCGGCCCGGGGGACCACGACAACGTCGGTGAGTTGCTTGACGATGATTGAGATCTGGGCGGTGGCTCCGATCGGCAGGGTGCCGGGGTTGCCGGTGATGCCGATAGTGACTGGATAGGTGGTAATCCCTGAGCTCTGGGTGCCGACCATGCCCACCGATGCCACCGAGCCGAAGATCTGATTGGTCGAGCTGTTCAGCGTGATCACAGCCTGGTCGCCGGAGCGCAGCTGGCTGACTTCGGTGTCATCGACGTTGGCGCTCACGATGTAGGCACCTGTGCTGATCACCACCACCTGGGCGTTCGATGCTGAGCTCGTGGCTGTCGGCGTCAGGCTCGATGACGAGGCGGCGGTAGCCGGTCCGCTCCCGCCAGATCCGCCGGAAGAGGTGCCAGAGCTCGCCGGGGACGCGCCCGAGATCTGCTGTCCCGCGGTCAGATTGACTGCGGCGACGGTGCCGTCGAACGGCGCCGTCAGTGTGGCCCGGGATAGGTTCTGCTGCGCGACCGCCAGCTGTGCGTTCGACGAGGTCACCGCGGCGTTGTCAGCGTTGATCTGGGCCGCCGAGGCCCCGGAGGCCTGGTCCGCCGCGACTCTGGCCTCGCTGGCCGCGACCGCTGCCTTGGCCTGGGCGACCTGGCTCGGTAGTGACGCCGCGTCCAGCGTGGCCAGGGTCTGGCCAGCCTTTACCTGCTGGCCGACGCTCACCGGCACGGCGGTGACCTGGCCCGTGACCCCGAAGCTCAGGTTCGCCTGCTGGGCCGCTTCGATGGTGCCGGTCGCCGAGACTGTCTGGCGGATCGTGTCCAGGCTGGCGGTGCCCAGGCGGGGGGCGGCCGCCGATGACGATGACGCCCATGCCCATGCGGTGATCGCCACGCCGGCGACGGCGATCACCGCGCCGACGATCAGCCACCTTCTGGCCAGCATCCGGCGTATCGTGATCACTGGCTTCACCACGGCGCCCTTTCAGCGGATCCGCCCGGGCCACGGTGACCCCGGCATCGACGAGGTGAGTCAGCCACACGAAGCTGTACGCGTACTGGGGGAGACCTGGAAGTTGGATGTGAGCCAACGCGGCGGGTAGCTGTTGGGTCAACTAGGTACCTGTGACTGGGTACCTGTGACTGGATGACTCAGGTGCTCATGCGCTGGTCGCGGTTATCGAGCCAGGTCCATTGCTCGGTGTCCGTCACTGTGATCCCGAGCCGGGTATAGACCGGCCGACCGCGCTGAACCCACACGCGTGCGCCTGCTCGATCTCGTCCCAGAGCCGTCGTGGACCGTACTGGCGGACTGGGTGGGCTGCGGACCCGCGCCTTACGTCGACAGTGGCCCAGGATCTCGTGGCGCAGTCGTGGATCCGGACAAGGTGGTGGTACGCGTCTTCGGGATCCTCCTCACCGGGATATCAACGATCTCGCCTGCCCCGGCTTCGCCCAATGCAAAGTCCCCCTCACAACAGATGGAGTTCGACGTCCGGGTTCACCCGGCGCGGCCGTCCGGGGTCGGCGGTGAGCGCGGGCCAGCCCCGGCTCCGTGCGGCGTGCACGACGTGTCCGGCACAGGCGTCGAAGACGTCGGCATCAAGGAGCAGCTGGTCGACCTGCGCGGCAGCGGCGGCGTCGAGCTCTCCGAGCACCAGGGACGGGTGGCCCAGCACCTCGGCGAGTTGCGGTGCGGCATCCGGCCGGATGGCGCGTACTTCGTTCAACGCCAGAGAAGGCAGGTACAGCGTCAGGCCCGTGGTCTTCGCGGTTGCGAACCAGGCGACGGCGGATAGCCGCCCCCGGACCAGCGCGGCGAGTGCTGAGGCGTCGAGGACCTTGCCGCCGATCACGCCGCGGCGGCGACCGGATGCCGGCGGCGGATTTCCTCGTCACCGGGCCAGGGAACCCCGGATTGCTCATAAACCCGCCGGTAGTCCTCAATCGTGGGCGCGCCGTACCGGGCCACCATCCGCGCCACGATCGCGTCCGCGCGCTCATCATCACTGGCGTCGGGAGCGGCCAACGGCGGCAGACCGGTGGCCTCATCAACCTGATGTGGACTCACGCGCGCCACCGTAGCCGATCGATCCCGCGAGCGGCATCGGCCACGACGGGAACGAGCGGTGTCGCGAGAGCGTGGCGGCGCGATACCGGCCAGGGGTGGGTTAGCGGGGGAGGAGGTCTGGGGGGAGTTTGGCGACGGCGGTGCGGTCCAGGAGCCAGAGGGTGCGGCGGCGGCCGGTGGCGCCTGCGGCGGGAATCCGGACCTCGCCGGCGCCGCGGAGGGCCATCGTCACCGCAGCGGCTTTGGCCGGACCGGAAGCGATGAGCCAGACCTCGGTGGCGCAGCGGATGGCGGGGAGGGTCAGGCTGATCCGGGTGGGGGGTGGCTTGGGGCTGGCCCGGACGCCGATCACGGCGCGGTCGGTCTCGTAGACGGCGGGGGAGTTAGGGAACACCGACGCGACGTGGCCGTCTTCGCCGATGCCGAGCAGGCAGATATCGAATGAGGGCGCTGGGCCGTGGTCTTCGGGCCGCCGGTGGCTGAGCAGGAGGTCTTCGTAGGCGCGGGCGGCGGCGTCTGGATCGTCACCATCGGGGCCGCCGAGGGCACCCATGGGGTGGACCCGGGCGGGATCCACCGCGACGTGGTCGAGAAGGGCTTGGCGGGCCTGGGTTTCGTTGCGTTCCCGGTCGCCAGCGGGCAGGAACCGCTCATCACCCCAGTAGATGTCCAGCCCCTGCCAGTCCACCGCCGAGGCGGGCTGGGCCCTGGCCAGCGCGCGGAGCACCGCAGTGCCGATCCCCCCGCCGGTGAGGACTAGCGACGCGGATCCGGAGGCGGCCTGGATGTCCACGATCCGGGTGCTGAGCCGGGCGGCGGTCGCGGCGGCGAGGACGTCCGCGCTGGTGTGCACCACCACCTCGGGGCGGATCACTGATCGTGCCTTGCCTCGCCGGATCGGGTGCGGTTCGCGTTGCCGGTGCGACGGCCTTCCACCTCGGTCATCGCACGCAGCGCCTCGTGGTAGATCTCATCGGGGTCCAGCCTGCGCAGTTCCTCGGCGAGGCACTCGCGCACCGGGCGCCGGCGCAGCGGCATCCGGCGATCCGGCTGGCCCGGCTGGCGCAGGGTGCCGACTTTCCCGTCGGGCCGGAACAACTCGACCGGGCCGGAGGGCCGCTCCAGCACCGCTGAGCTGATCCCGCCGCCGGGCGGGCTGGTTTTACGCCGGACGGGCACGCGCAGCCGGGAGCACAGCCAGCCGGCGAGCAGGTCGGCGGAGGGATTGTCCACGGCGCCGGTTACGGTGACGGATGCGACGTCCTCGTGTGGGGGCAGTTCCATGGCGGCCGCCAGCAGCGCTCGCCACGGGGTGAGGCGGGACCACGCCAGGTCGGTGTCGCCCGCGGTGTAGGACTTGCGTCGGCTCTCTAACGTCTTGATCGGCTGCGGAGCGGCGGCGGCGTCGGTGATCCGGCGCTGCGCGAGCTTGCCGATCGGATCGATGGCGGGAACCGCGGGGGCCACGCCGGGCCACCAGGCGACCACCGGGCAGTCCGCCAGCAGCAGCGGTATCACCACACTGTCCCCGTGATCGGCCAGCTGGCCGTACAGGCGCAGCACGATCACCTCAGACGCGCCGGCGTCGCCACCGACCCGGATCTGGGCGTCCAGCCGGGTCCCGGCGCGCTTGAGTCCCCGGGCCACCACCAGCACCCGGCACGGGTGCTCCATGCTGGCCTCATTGGCGGCGTTGATCGCCTGCTCCACGTGTTCGGAATCGTCGGTGACGATGACCAGGTTGAGTACCCGGCCCACCGCCACCGCACCGCCGCGCTCCCGGACGTCGATCAGCGCGTGGTTCACCCCCGCAGTCGTCGTCGACGGTAAATCGATGATCATTTTCGCCTCCTCCGGCCAGGGAAGTCGGCTGCCCGCCCCAGGGTACGACCGGCGCCATGCTAGCTCTTCCCCGCGATCCGTGCCCATCGGTCCGCCCCGCCGGGCGCCGATGAGATCGAGGCGGCGATCGCACGCTTACCCGCTCGAACCGCAGCCGTGGTTCCTTGGTCGGCTGCTGGACTTCTCCCGTTCACCAACGGAACGCACTGTCCCGGAAGACAAACCGGTCGTTTGCGGGAGACGACATAACCGCTGATGGGATGGTACTGATGCGTAAGATCGGCGCGTGCTTGGTTCTCATCGCCGCATTGATCGGTGTTAATGCCGCGACCGCCGCTGGGGCGACCGACGCCGGCCAGGCTGCGGGTCGTGGCCTGGAGATCGGCGTGCCGGTCTATCGGTTCCACGGCGATCCGTACCTGACCGAGCTCGAATCCGCAGCGATGACACCGGTGCCACCATCGGTGGTGATCCTGAACATCGACAACGGCGACAGTGACGTGTCGCAGCTCGATGCTGACGCCGACGCGCTGCGGGCGCGTGTCGGCGGGAATGGCGAGCACGTCAAGGTGATCGGCTACGTGCACACCGACTTCGCCACCCGATCCATCGCGGACGTCGAACGCTCTGTTGACCGGTGGCTGAGCCCCCGCGATGGCGGCGTTCATTATGACGGGATCTTCTTCGATCAGGTCACCCGGGACTGCGGCCCGGCGGCCGATAGCACCGCTTACCGCGACTACTACCGCGCACTGCGCGAATATGTCTGGGACAAGATCCCGGCAAGCTCCGATCTCGTCGTCGACAACGTGGGCAGCGCCGTCTCCGACTGTTATCTCGCGCCCGGCCGCGATACCGCTGACACGTTCGTCACCTTTGAGGGATCTCAGGTGGACTACGCCGACAACTGGGTGGGCGGCAACATTATCGCCGACGGCGGGTACAGCCTCGGCGAGGCCTATCCGAGCTGGCGGTTCTGGCACATCATCTATTCCGCCGGCTCGGCCGATTATAAGACGGTGCTGTCGGATTCCTTTAACCGCTACGCCGGTATGGCGACGGTCA
>DASTBN010000774.1:0-9123 GCA_035712045.1 Pseudonocardiaceae bacterium | reverse complement strand
TTTCGCACTGGGCGTAGCCGCGACGGCGGCACGCCGGGCCACCGAGCGGCTCCGCCGGGCGGCCCGGGCCGAGGCGGCCACCGCCGAACGGGAACGGCTGGCCCGCTCGATTCACGACAGCGTGGTGCAAGTGCTGGCCCGGGTGGCGGCCCGGGGTGGCCAGCTCGGCGGGGAAGCCGGTGAGCTCGCCCGGCTGGCCGGGGAGCAGGAGATCGCTCTGCGCTCCCTGCTCTCGGCTACCCCGGTGAGCGCTATGGGGGAGCGGGATCTCGCTGGCGCGATCGCGCGGCTGGCTAGCCCCCGGGTGGAGATCTCGGTGCCGGCCACCACGGTGCCCCTGCCCGTCAGCGATGTGGAGGAGCTGGTCGCCCTCACCCGGGAAGCGCTGGCGAACACCGCCCGCCACGGTGGCCCGGAAGCACGCTCGTGGGTCCTCGTCGAGGATCTCGGTGATGAGGTGGTGCTCACCGTCCGGGACAACGGGCCAGGTGTGGGCACCGGCCAGCTCGCTGAAGCGGAGAGTGACGGCCGGATGGGGGTATCCCGCTCGATCCGGGGCCGGGTGGCCGACCTCGGGGGGACCCTGACCCTGGACAGCGGGCCGGGGCGGGGCACCGCGTGGGAGGTGCGGCTGGCCCGGCTGGCCACCCGGCGCACTACGGTGACCGCCGGGCCATGATCCGGGTGATGGTGGTCGATGATCACCCGATCTGGCGCGACGGGGTAGGCCGTGACCTGGCCGAGCGGGGGTTTGAGCTGGTGGCCAGCGCGGGTGACGGAGCCGCCGCGCTGCGCGTCATCCCCGCCGCGCGTCCTGACGTGGTGCTGATGGACCTGCACTTCGGCTCCGCCCAGATCTCCGGTGCCCAGCTCTCTGGTGCCCAGATCTCCGGTGCCCAGACGACCCAGCGGATCACCCACAACTGGCCCGACATCAAGGTCCTGGTGCTCTCCGCCTCCGGTGCCGATGCCGATGTGCTGGCGGCGGTGCGCGCGGGCGCGTCAGGCTACCTGGTGAAATCCGCGTCCGTGGAGGATCTGGCCGACGCCGTGCGCCGGACGGCTGAAGGGGACGCGGTGTTCACCCCAGGCCTGGCCGGTTTGGTGCTCGGCGAGTATCGCCGGATGGCGCGGGAGCCGAGGGCCGCCACGCCGGCGCTCACGGACCGGGAGACCGAGGTGCTGCGCCAAGTGGCGATTGGCCGCACCGCCCGCCAGATCGCCGATGCCCTGGTGATCAGCCACCGGACCGTGGAAAACCACGTTCAGTCCACGTTGCGCAAACTGCACCTGCACAACCGGGTCGAATTGACTCGCTACGCGGTCGAGCATGGCCTTACCGACCAGCAGGTATCCGCGTCAAGCTTGCCTGACGCCTAGTAGTTCCGCGCTACTGAGAGTCGTATCGTTACGGATGGTAGCCCGTCACTTGGCTCGAATGGGCACATAATGGGAGGGACCGCCGACCGGGTATTTTGGGGGGCGGGGTTGACCCGGTCGGCGGCCTACGCCAGCGGCCAGGGGGAGTCGCCGCTCGCGCAATCGGCGCTCCGGTGATCGCGAAGATCCCCAGTAAGCCGTGCGGCCCGGTTGACGTCGTGTGGAACCGGGTCCTGGCGGCTGTGTCACCGACAGGCCAAGTGTGCGCGATGCCGTACGACCTGACAACCTCCAAAGTGGCACCATCGCCATCCCGCGTACGATGGCTCACCCGGCGTGGCGGAAGTATTCGCAGGGACGGTGGGTTAACGTGGAATTCGAGCTTGAGCGGGACGCGTTCGCGGAGGCGATCGCGTGGACCGCGAAGGGATTACCGGCCCGTCCGGTCGTCCCGGTCACCGCGGGTGTCGTTCTCGAGGTGACCGACGGCGCGATGATCGTGTCGGGTTTCGACTTCGAGGTGCTGAACCGGATCGAGGTGCCGGTCACCGATAAGGCGCCCGGCCGGATCCTGGTGTCCGGTCGGCTACTCGCGGAGATCGCCCGCGCGCTGCCGCCCAAGGACGTCCGGCTCACCGTGGAGGGCAACCGGCTGGCGGTGCGATGCGGCTCGGCGCGGTTCAACCTGCCACTGCTCCACATCGAGGACTACCCAGCGGTGCCGGAACTGCCCGCCACTTCGGGGAAGGTCAACGGGGACGTCTTCGCCACCGCCGTCGCGCAGGTCACGGCGGCGGCCAGCCGCGATGAGACGCTGCCCATGCTCACGGGGGTACGCATGGAGGTCGGTTCCGGCCACCTCACCCTCGCCGCGACCGACCGCTACCGCCTCGCCGAGCGGCACATCCCGTGGACCCCAACCGGCTCGGTGCCTTCCACCCCGCTGATCGTGCCCGCGAAAACCCTGGCTGACGTGGCCAAATCACTCGGCTCGGCCAGTGAGGTCGTGCTGTCCATGGGAACCGCCGACGACGCGGGTTTCCTGGGTTTCTCCGCGAATGGCCGACAGACCCTGACCAGGTTGCTGGATGGTGAGTTCGTCAAGTTCGCCTCGCTGTGGCCTACCGAGGTCACCACCTCTGTGGAGGTGGATGTCGCCGAGTTCATCGCGGCCCTCAAGCGGGTCTCGCTGGTGGCCCAGAAGTTCGCGCCCGTGCGGCTGGCCTTTTCCGACGGCCTCGCGGCGCTCTCCGCTGAGGCCGAGGACGAGTCCAGCGCTGAGGAAGAACTCGAGGTTGGGGTCACCGGTAACGAGCTGGCCATCGGCTTCAACGCCGGCTACCTGCTCGACGGGCTGAGCGCGGTGACCACCCCCCGGGCGAGGCTGTCGTTCACCGAGCCGACCAAACCCACCGTGATCACCCCGGTCACCGGCCTCGAGGCGGGTGCGGCCGATGACACGCAGGACGGCACCTACCGCTACCTCGTCATGTCGATGCGGCTGCGCGGCTAGATAAGGTCGGCCACTCAAACGAGGTCATTCGGCGGGGTTGCCGGACCAGCGGAACGGCCAGGGCCGCCGCGCCTTGGGCGTCGGCGGGGGTGGTTCTGCGCGCGTGCGCCAGTTGGCGTACTGGGCGATCGCTTCGGCCGGTTCCATGACCGGGATACCGAGTGATCTCGCGCCCCGCACCATGGGGTGGTCTGCGGGTACAGATGAGTCAGCGATCACGACGGTGACGCCAGGCGTGAGCCGACTGCGCGTCACCGCGCCGTGTGCCTCCATCAACCGGCGCAGTGCTCCCAGGTCGGCGGAACTGCCGACGTACAGAACATGCAGCGGCTCCGGGGTGGCCGCATGACGGCCCACCGAGTCTCCAGTCTCCCCGACTACGTCCATGTATGTATGAGGTGCGAAAGCCAGGGAATAGTACTCCGTTCAGTCCATCGAGCACACCCGCCACGCAGCGCGCATGGCTCATCACGGAATCGGTTCGGTGATGGTGTGCCGCAGCAGCGCCGACAGCGGCCGCAGCGGAGGCAGCCACGCGCCCTCGGGTGGCAGTGTCTCCAGGGTGATCCGGGGCAGCGGCTGCAGGAACAGCTCCGGGATGTCCTCGAGATCCTCGAAGCCGAGCACCTCGGAGTTGACCGCGAACGAGGCGTGCTCCCGGAACCCGAGCACGGTGACCGCGACGCCCTCGGCGACCAGCTCCTCCAGCGGTTCCCGGAACGCCCGGCTGTCCCCGGAGGCCACCAGGAGCTGGCGCAGCACGCCCTGCTCGTGACGGGACCGGATATGCCCGAGCATGTCCTCGTCGATGTCCGATTCATCGATCTTGGGTTTGGCGAACACCGCGAACCCGGTGTTGCGCAGCGCCTCCACCCAGGGCCGCACGAAGTCGGTGCTGCCGGTGGCGACGTTGGTGAACACGGTCGCCTCAGGCTCGGTGTCGGACCCGGCCCGGGCGATCAGCCAGCGGCCCAGGGCGTCGAATCGCGGCCGGGAGGCCGAGCTGGGGCGCCCGCCCAGAATCGACCCGAGGCTCATGTCGATGTTAGGCGCGTCCCAGACGAGCAGGGTGACCGGGATGGTTGGGATGAGCGCCGGATTCATGGTCACGATCCTGCCGTATGAGCGTGCGCCAGCGGCAGACACACTGTGCCCAATCGGCGGACACGTGGGCACCAGCGCCCGACACGCCGGGTCAGGCACGGGTAAGGAGAAGGTCGCGGACCACCCGGCCCTCGTCGCGGGCACGTTGCTCGAACTTGGTGACCGGCCGCCAGCCGGGCCTCGGGGCGAAACTCCCAGCGGTGTTGCGCAGGGAGGGCTCGGCTGTGACCGTCTCGAGCATCTCCTCGGCGTAAGGTTCCCAGTCGGTGGCCAGATGCAGCGTGCCGCCGACGGCCAGCCGGGACGCCACCAGGGCGACAGCATCGGGGGTGACCAGCCGCCGCTTGTGGTGGCGGCGCTTGGGCCACGGGTCGGGGAAGTAGATCCGGACGGCGTGCAGGCTCCCCGCGGGGATGTGATCGCACAGCAGCCGGTAGGCGTCCCCGCGCAGCAGCCGCAGGTTGGTGATCCCGGCCTGTTCGATGCGCGCCAGCAGCTGAGCCAGGCCCGGCTGGTAGACCTCGGCCGCGAGATGATCCAGCGCGGGCTCATCAAGGGCCATCGCCGCGGTCGATTCGCCCATCCCCGAACCAATCTCGAGCACGACCGGCGCGGCGCGGCCGAACCACCCGGCGGTATTCAGCGGGCCTTCCGGCAGGTCAGCGATGTCGGCGCCCCACTGATTCCAGCCGCGCTCCCAGGCACGCCGCTGCCCGGTGGTCATCCGCACCCGCTGCGGGTAGATTGTCTGGTTCGGCCGCGTCTGGTTTGGCCGCGTCTGGTTCGGCTGGGCTGTCTGGCTCGGTTGGGGCATCCCTACAGCCTGGCCCGCCGGCGCCGCGCAGGCGAGGATGACCGGTGTGAACACGCTCAAGGAGTGGGTCGAGCTGGTGTGCCGGGAGCTGGATCTCGCCGATCTCGTCTCGCCCACCGCGATGCAGCCCCGGGTACTGGACCTCTCGCGGGACGTCGCGCACGAGGTGGCCCGGCCCGCGGCGCCGCTGACCGCGTACCTGCTCGGCCTGGCCGCCGGGCGCAGCGGCGACCCGGAGGCCGCCGCTGATGAGATCGCCCAGCGGCTGTGCCTGCTCGCCCGGCGTTGGGGCGAGGAACGGTCCAGCGACCGGACAGTGTGAGGGCCCGGATCGCCCCCCGAATTGGCGACCCGGGCCCTTCTCCCAGGCTGCCCGCTCGCGCGCACCCCGTTCACGCGTCACGGGCGTTCGGTCTCCCAGGCTGGGCGTCCCGGCGCTGCGTCCAGGCTGCGCGACCGACATCTCTTACGATGCCGGAGCGGGCAGCCAGGCGCATGGGGGATTTCCCTTACAGCCCCCGAATTAACACCCTGATCCCAGTTCGCATTCCCGGGTCTGGGAACTCACCGCAGCGGGATCCGCCAGTCAGTAGCCGTGGCCCGCGCGGCGGAAGATCCCGAGGAGCCCGCCGCCTTCGACACTGCCGAGGATGTGCGCGAGGCCCTTGCGGTCGCCCCGCGGCCCGTAGTTGAAGGGACCAGTGGGCCTGATGCAGAACTGCTTACGGTTGTAGCAGGGGTTGTCGGTGGCCCCCTCGTAGTCGTCGTAGTAGCTGTCGTCGCCGCCGTGTCCGCCCATCGCGAAGACGTCCGAGATCCTCATAACGCACCCTTTCCGGTCGTATGGAGTGGTCACGCGAGGGACCAGGACCGGACCGTCCCAGGAAGGTGCCCGCGCACCGCGCAGCGGTACGCCAGCCGAGGTGTGAGTTGCCAGATTTGCGCTCTGATGATGGGTGCGCCTCCGGGGAGCCTCTCGCGACAACGATGCCCCCGTCGTCTACGCGATACAGCCGCACTACCTACCGCGTCTTCGCGATCTTCGCCCCGGTATCACATCAGCAGTGACAGAATCCGCTGCCCTATAGCCTGATAACCCCGTGTCTGCCGCACGTACGGCAGCCCCCCAAGATGATCTCCCGTCCCTCACTCTCCGTGGTCACGCAAACACAAAATAGAGCATACCCGTGACAATCCGCAACAATAACTTCTCGCGTACGGATGACCACTCTCAGTAACACTTGCCGGTAGCGCTAGGGTTGGCACTGTGAGACGTGACGTGATCGATCCCGACTTCCTCGCCCTGCCGTTACAGGCGGTGGCCGATGCCGCTCTCACGCGCGCCCGCGAGCTCGGCGCCGCGCACGCCGACGTCCGCATCGAGCGGATCACCCGGCAACTACTGAGGCTGCGGGATGGAACGGTCGCCATGGCGGCGGACTCCACGACCATCGGGCTGGCCGTCCGGGTGATCATCGAAGGTACCTGGGGATTCGCCTCCCACCTCGAGCTCACCCCGGCCTCGGCTGTGGCCACCGCGCAGCGCGCCATCGAGGTGGCCCGCACCCTGCGCCCGCTCAACGCCGAGCGGGTGGAGCTGGCGGCGGAGCCGGTGCACGCCGACGCGACCTGGACCGGCGACCACGAGATCGACCCGTTCACCGTGCCGCTGGCGGAGAAGGTCGCGCTGCTCTCGGAGTGGTCGAACCGGCTGCTGGCGGCGGATGGCGTCGAGCACACCGACATCAGCCTGCGGGTCGAAAAAGAGAACAAGTTCTACGCCGACTCCGCCGGTACCCGCACCACCCAGCAGCGGGTCCGGCTGCACCCCCAGGTGACCGCCACCGCGGTGGACCGGGCGGCGGGCTCGTTCGAGACCATGCGGACCTGCGCGCCACCAGTGGGCCGGGGCTGGGAGTACCTGGCTGGTAACACCATCTGGGATTGGGACGCCGAACTCGCCCAGATGCCCGGGTGGCTGGCCGAGAAGGTCAAAGCCCCCAGCGTCGAGCCCGGCCGCTACGACCTGGTGATCGACCCGACCAACCTGTGGCTGACCATCCACGAGTCAGTGGGGCACGCCACCGAGTACGACCGGGCGATCGGCTACGAGGCGGCCTACGCTGGTTCCTCCTTCGCCACCCCGGACAAGCTCGGCACCCTGCGCTACGGCTCGGCCGCGATGCACGTCACCGGAGACCGCACCGAGCGCTACGGGCTGGCCACCATCGGCTACGACGATGACGGGGTGGCTACCTCACGATGGGACCTGGTCCGCGAGGGCACCCTGGTCGGCTACCAGACCGACCGGGTATTCGCCCGCCGGCTGGGGCTGGAACGCTCAGCGGGCTGCGCGTTCGCCGACTCCCCGCACCATGTGCCGATCCAGCGGATGGCCAACGTCTCCCTCCAGCCGGACCCCAGCGCCGACACCCCCACCGAGGAGCTGATCTCCAGAGTGGACCGGGGCATCTACATCGTCGGTGACCGCTCCTGGTCGATCGACATGCAGCGGTACAACTTCCAGTTCACCGGGCAGCGGTTCTACCGCATCGAGAACGGCGCACTGGCCGGCCAGCTCCGGGACGTCGCCTACCAGGCCACCACCACCGACTTCTGGGGCGCGCTGGAGGCCCTCGGGGGCCCCTCGACGTGGCTGCTCGGCGGGGCGATGAACTGCGGCAAAGCCCAGCCAGGCCAGGTCGCGGCGGTCAGCCACGGGTGCCCGCCCGCGCTGTTCCGCGCCATCAACGTGCTCAACGCCCGCGAGGAGGCTGGACAGTGACCGTCGCCACCCTGATTGGACCCGACGAGCTGACCACGGCCGCGCTGGCGGCGTCCAAAGCCGACGGCGCCATCGTGGTGCTCACCGACACCAGCGAGGTCAACCTGCGCTGGGCGAACAACACAATGACCACCAACGGGCACACCAGCACCCGGTCGTTCTCGGTGATCTCGGTGATCGGTGAGTCGGTGGGCGTGGTCAGCGGCAACGGCCCCGACCTCGGCGAGGTCCGCGCGGTGGTCGCGGCCAGCGAGGCCGCCGCGGCCGGATCCGGCCCCGCCCGCGATGTCGCGCCACTGATCGATGGTGATGCCGACGATGACTTCGGGCACCCGGGCGCCGAAACCGGGATCGGAGTGTTCGCCCGCCTGGCCAGCGACCTGGCGGCGGCCTTCGGCGAGGCCCGCGGCGAGCTGCTCTACGGTTTCGCCGAGCATCGCCTGGAAACCACCTGGCTGGCAGCCTCCACCGGGCTTCGCCGCCGCTGGGTGCAGCCCAGCGGCACCGTTGAGCTCAACGGCAAAGTGGCCGATGACCTCACCCGCAGTGCCTGGGTCGGTGCGTCCACGACTGATTTCACCGATCTGGATTTCCCCGCGCTCGCCGCGGAGGTACGGCGTCGGCTGAGCTGGTCGCAGCGGCATCTCAGCTTGCCCGCTGGCCGGTACGAGACCATCCTGCCGCCCTCCGCGGTCGCTGACCTGATGCTGTACATGACCTGGATGATGGAGGGCCGCCCATCCCATGAGGGGCGATCGCCCTTCTCCGCGCCAGGCGGGGCTCCCGGCAGCACTCGGCTGGGTGAGCGGCTCACCGGGCTACCCCTCACGCTGTCCACCGATCCGGCGGCACCAGATCTGCGAACCCCGCCGTTCCTGACTGTCACCGCCTCGGGGGATTCGGTGAGCGTGTTCGACAACGGCGCCCCGACGCACCGGGTGGACTGGCTGCGGGAGGGCACCGTGCACGCGCTGACCTACCCCCGGGCGGCCGCGCGGGAGTTCGGTGCCCAATTCACCCCGCCGGTGGACAACCTGCTGCTCACCGGGGGCTCCACGGCGTCCACCGACGAGCTGGTGGCGGATACCGGGCGAGGGCTGCTGCTGACCTGCCTGTGGTACATCCGCGTGGTCGACCCGGTGTCGCTGCTGCTCACCGGGCTGACCCGGGACGGGGTGTATCTCGTGGAGGGTGGTGAGGTAGTGGGCCAGGTGAACAACTTCCGGTTCAACGAGAGCCCGATCGAGCTCATCCGCCGCGTCACCGACGTGGGCGCCACCGAGCGCACCCTGGGCCGGGAGTTCAAGGACTGGTTCACCCGCACCGCGATGCCCCCCATGCGGATCCCCGACTTCAACATGTCCTCCGTCAGCCCCGCCAGCTGAGCTCACTGACCGGCGGCGCACACGTCCACCCTTGCCGGCGGTCGCGGAGGGACTGCGGGGCCCGTCCAGCGCCGGGGAGCTGGCCTGGGTACGGTGTCGTGCCGTGGCTGATTCACTGTCCGCGACGAGTCCGGAACTCCTC
>DASTBN010000773.1:0-5980 GCA_035712045.1 Pseudonocardiaceae bacterium | reverse complement strand
CGCGACGACCTGGAAGCGAACGCCCTCTACGAGCTGATCGCCACGCAGGTCGCCCCGCAGTTCTACGACCGTGGCGCCGACGGGGTGCCGACCAGCTGGGTGTCCCTGGTACGCCACACCTTGGCGACTCTGCGTCCCCAGGTGCAGGCCAGCCGGATGGTGCAGGAGTACGTGGAGAGTCTCTACGCCCCAGCCGCCAGCTCGGCTGCGGTGGTACTCGCCGACGCCTTCGCCGGAGCCCGGGCACTGGCTGGTTACCACTCGCGGGTCCGCGGCGCCTGGCCCGCGGTGCGGGTCGCGCAGGTGGACATCTCCGGCCTGCCCGACATCCCCGCGCTGGGCTCCGAGATGACTGTCCGCGCCGCCGTCGAGCTGGCCGGTTTGCAGCCCGGCGACGTACTCGTCCAGGCGGTGGTCGGCCGGGTCGATGATCGGGACGAGCTCCGGGATCCCTTGGTGGTTCCCATGACCTCGCTGGACGATGCCGACGGGGACGGCCACCGGTTCGAGGTCACCATGCGCCTACCCCACGCCGGCCTGGTCGGCTATACGGTGCGCGTCCTGCCCCAGCACCACCTGATGGCCACCCCCGCCGAGTTCGGCCTCCTCCACCTGGCCACCTGATCTTGCCCGCTGGTGCGGGGAAGTTATCCACATTGGGGGTGTTATCCACAGCCTGGCGGGCTGGTGGCGCCGGGTGGCGGGCCGGTTCGGTGATGCTGCTCGCTGTGGTGATCGAGCGGTGGGTGGCGTCGCGGGATGGTGTGCTGACCTTGGCGGAGGCGGTGCGTGGTGGGCTGAGCGTTCGCCAGGTGCGGCACCGGGTTCGTTCTGGTGAGTGGGTCAAGCTATACCCAGGGGTTTATCTGGCCGATCGCCGGGATCCCGATCAGGTGGTCAGCGTCCGCGCGGCGGTGGCCTGGGCCGGAGCGGACGCTGTGGCGAGTGGGCTGAGCGCGGCCTGGTGGTGGGGATTGCGGGGCTGGGCACCGGGCGCGGTCGAGGTGAGTGTGCCCCGGAGGCGATCCCCGCGCTGCCCGCCGGGTGTGCTGCTGCGCCGCCGGGACTTGGACCCGGCGGATCTCGTGGTACTGCGGGGACTGGCGGTGACCGCGCTGCCGACCGGTTCACCCACGACCGCCACCGGCAAAACGCGCTGGTACTCGCAGGGTGGACCGTGCTGCGCTTCACCTGGCACGACCTGACAGCCCGGCCCGAGATGGTGATCGCGCAAATCCGGGCGGCCATGGGTGCTTGATCACCCTTTGTGTGTCAGAAACGACACGACATGTCACTTACGACACACAAACAGCGATCTTGCCAGGAGAAGCCATTAGGAGAAGCCATTAGCGGAGTGCGCGGAATACCAGGAGGGTGCGGGCGGGGATGGTGATCCGGGTGCTGGGGCGGCGTGCGCGGGAGTAGGGGGGCAGGCCGTCGGGAGAGCCGGTGTCCAGGACGGGCTCGTAACGCTGGCCGTGTTCGGGGCCGGGCAGCGCGAACATGATCGACTGTGCGCTGGCGTGCAGTACCAGCAGCCAGGAGTCGGTGACGGCGCCCTGGGGGTGGGAGCGCACGTCGGAACCGTCGATCCAGAGGCCGAGGGTCTGCTGATCGCCGGCGAGCCAGTCGGCGAGTTCCATGGGACGGCCCTCGGGGTGCAGCCAGACCAGGTCGGGAGTGCCGCTGGGCGTAGTACGGCCCTCGAAGAACTCGGGCTGGCGCAGCGCGGGCGTGGCATTGCGCAGCGCGAGCAGATGCCGGGTGAACGCCAGGAAACTCTCAGCGTCGGGATCGGGGGACCAGTCCAGCCACGTGGTCTCATCATCGAGCCGGTAGGGGTTGTTGTTGCCGCACTGGGTGTTCCACCGCTCGTCGCCGGCCAGCAGCATCGGGGTGCCGGTGGACAGGACCAGAGTGGCCAGCAGGTTTCGGGCCTGGCGGGCACGCAGCCGGCGCACTGCCTGGTCCTGGGTTTCCCCTTCCACCCCGCAGTTCCAGGAGCGGTTGTCGTTGGTGCCATCGGCGCCGCCCTCACCGTTGGCCTCGTTGTGCTTGTGGTTGTAGGAGACCAGATCCCGCAGGGTGAACCCGTCGTGCGCGGTGATGAAGTTGATCGACGCCCACGGCCGGCGGCCGCTGCCCGCGTACAGATCCGAGCTGCCAACCAGCCGGGAAGCGAGCTCGTTGACCCCTGGGACACCGCGCCAGAAATCCCGCACGACATCCCGGTACCGCCCGTTCCACTCGCTGAAATCAGCCGGGAACCCGCCGACCCGATACCCCTCGCCTGTGGCGTCCCAGGGCTCGGCGATGAGCTTGCGGGTGCACAGCAGCGGGTCGGCGGCCATCGCGGTGAGCAGCGGCGCCTCCGGGGTGAACGGCCCGCCCCGGGGGCGGCCCAGAACGCTGGCCAGGTCCAGCCGGAACCCGTCGACGCCCAGCTCGGACGCCCAGTGCCGCATCGCGTCGGTGACCAGCCGGATCACCGTGAGCGAGCCGGCGTCCAGGGTGTTGCCGCAGCCGGTGAGATCATGCTCGAGGTAGTAGGCGGGGGAGTCCAGCCCCCGGTAGCACAGGGTGGGGCCGTCCACGTCCGCTTCGCAGGTGTGGTTGGCGACCACGTCGACGATCACTTCCAGGCCTGCGGCGTGCATCGCGGCCACCATCGTGCGGAACTCCGCGATCTCCTCACCCGGCACCGCGGCGTATCCCGGGTGCACCGCGAGCAGCGCCAGGGGGGCATAACCCCAGTAGTTGGGCAGCCTGGCGCGCAGCAGCGAGGGCTCGGGGCAGAACGCGGCCACCGGCAGCAGTTCCACTGCGGTGACTCCCAGCCCGACCAGGTAGGAGATCACCGAGGGATGGGCTAGCCCGAGGTAGGTGCCGCGAAGCTCCGGAGGCACCTCGGGGTGGGTCCGGGTGAACCCGCGCACGTGCAGCTCGTAGATCATCGTCTGCTCCCACGGCACATCGGGCCGGGTGCCGGTGTCCGGGCCGCCGGGGGTGGTGACGACCGAGAGCGGGACGCTGCCTAGCGAGTCGGCCTGGCTGGGGGCGCCGCCGGGATGGTCCTGGTAGCCCAGCGCGGCGGCCAGGTCGGTCACGGTGCCCTCGACGCGGCGGGTGTAGGGGTCGAGGAGCAGCTTCGCGGGGTTGCACCATAGGCCGCGCCCGGGATCCCACGGTCCGTGCACACGATAGCCGTAACGCTGCCCGGGACCCGCCCCGGCCAGCAGCCCGTGCCACACCCCGAAGGTGCGTTCGGTCAGCTCGACCCGGTGTTCCTCGCCCCCGGCGGAGACCAGGCACACCTCGACGGCGTCGGCGATCGAGGACGCGACCGCGAAACGCACCCCGCCACCCTCGGCGTGCGCGCCGAGCGGAAATGGCCGGCCTACTCCAGGGCTGGTCATGAACACCAATCTTGCCGACCCGCACAATGACTCGGGTGAACGGGCGCTGGGTGGAGGAACACCGTGCCGGGGATACCGATCTCGTGGTGCGGATGGACGGCGTGAGCGTCCGGCGGGGCGCCGCCACGCTGCTGGAACGGGTGGACTGGCGGGTGGAGCTGGACGAGAAATGGGTCATCCTGGGCCCGAACGGGGCGGGGAAGACCACCCTGCTGCGGCTGGCCGCCACCGAGCTGCACCCCAGCGAGGGGACCGTGCACGTGCTGGGGGCCCGGCTGGGCCGCGCCGATGTGTTCGAGCTGCGCCCCCGGATCGGATTTTCCTCAGCGGCGCTGGCCAGCCGGATTCCCGGTGACGAGCTGGTGTCCGACCTGGTGATCAGTGCCGGCTACGCGGTACTCGGCCGGTGGCGGGAGCATTACGAGGTCCTCGACGCGGCCCGGGCCCGCGGGCTGCTGGCCGCGGTCGGTATCGAGGCCCTGGCGGGACGGCGCTTCGGCACCCTGTCCGAGGGGGAACGCAAGCGGGTGCTGATCGCCCGGTCGCTGATGACCGACCCGGAGCTGCTGCTGCTGGACGAGCCCGCGGCGGGCCTGGATCTCGGTGGCCGGGAGGATTTGCTGGCCCGGCTGGCCATCCTGGCGGCCGATCCGGATGCCCCGGCGACGGTGCTGGTGACCCATCACGTCGAGGAGATCCCGCCCGGTTTCACGCACGCCATGCTGATGCGGGACGGGTCGGTGATCGCCCAGGGTTTGCTGGAGACCGTGCTCAGCAAGGACAACCTGTCCAAGACCTTCGGCGTGGATCTCGTGCTGCGCCGTTCCGGGCAGCGATACTTCGCCTACTGCCGGTGACGTCGTGTAGGGGGCGATAACGTGGTCGGCGTGTCGGACGGCCCTGATCTCAACCCGCACAACCTGCTCAACATCCTCCTGCACCACCTGGAGGTACCCGCGGGTTTCATCCCCGGCGCGCTGCTGCTGGGGGGCGCGGCCTGGTACCTCGCGCCCCGGCGCGGCTGGGATCGGGTCCCCGCGGTGCTCGCCGGGTGCGCCCTGGCGATGGCGTTAGCGCTCACCGTGGTGCGCCCGCCCGGGCATTTCCCCGCTGGAGGCCTGAACCCGCTGGCCACGGTGCGGCTGTGCTCAGTCGGCAGCCTGTCCCTGGCGCACCTGTATGAGCAACTCAACGTGCTGATGCTGATCCCGTTCGCGGTCTTCGCGACGGTGGCGGCCCGCCGCCCCGTGCCGGTGGTGATCGCGTGCCTGCTGGTCAGCGCCGGTGTGGAATTCGTGCAGGCCGCGACCGGTGGCGGCCAGTGCCAGGCCAGGGACATCGCGCACAACACCCTCGGCGGCCTTCTGGGCGTGCTGGCGGCCATGGCGCTGCTGGCCTGGCGGGGCAGCCGATCCCGCGGCCTTACCGAAGACACCGAAGTCGGCGCAGGATCGTCCCGGTGATCGAGGCCAGGTCCGCCTCGCTCGCCACCTGAACGACCCGCCCGCCGGTGTGCTGGCCCACCGAGCCCCGGTCAGCCCCGTGATCGCAGACCACTCGCAGGGATATCGGCGTCGTGCGCAGCGTGCCAGGTACCGCGGCCTCCAGCACGGCCACCGGGTCATGCAGCGTCACGGGCTTGCGGCGCTGCTCGGCGAGCGCCTCGATAATGGCCGCTAGCGTGGCGCAGCGCGGCCCGGCCGCCGCCAGCTCGCTCAGCCAGGCGCGGTCGACGACGGCCCGCCGGGTCAGGTCCAGCGGCACCAGGGTGGTGGGCAGGTCCTCCTCGACGAGAACCCGGCGGGCCGCTTCCGGATCCGAGCCGATGTTGAACTCCACGCTGGTGCACCCGGAGCCGGGCCAGCTCAGGTCGCCGCCCATCGCCACGATGCGCTCGATCCGGGACCTCAGCTCGGGGTGCACGGCGAGCAGCAGCGCGATGTTGGTCAGCGGGCCGATGGCCACCAGCGTCACCGGCCGCAGCGCATCGCGGAGCAGGCCCGCCATCAGCGTCACGGCGCCGAGGGGATGGGCTGGCCCGTCTGGCGCCGGCAGCAGATCAGACCGCCCGCCGAGGCCGTCTGAGCCGTGCCAGCAATTGGCTCTCGGCCGCCGCGGATACACCAGCGGCCGGGCGGCGCCGGCACCCACCGGCAGCGCACCCAGCCCGGCCAGCGCCCGCAGCCGCAGCGCGTTGCCGGTGGTCACCTCCACCTCCGCGTTGCCGAACACCGTGGTCACGGCGAGTAGCCGCGCCTCCGGGCTGGCCGCGGCCAGCATCAGGGCCACCGCGTCGTCCACTCCCGGATCAGTGTCGATGATCATCGGTATGGTCATCGCGCCAGCACCTTGTCGATCTCAGCGGCGCTGGGCAGCGACGGCTGGGCACCGGGCCGGGTCGCGGCCAGCGCGCCCGCCGCGCAGGCCCGGGTGAGTAGCTCGGCGTCGGGCAGCCCCCGCAGCAGGCCCGCCACCGCAGCGGCGACGAAGGCGTCCCCGGCGCCGGTCCCGTCCACGGCGTCGACCGGCGGGGGGACCGCCGACGCCACCTGGGTGCCACGCCG
>DASTBN010000772.1:0-2352 GCA_035712045.1 Pseudonocardiaceae bacterium | reverse complement strand
ACGAAGCCGGAGGCGACTGGACCCGCTACGCCGCCGACCTAGCCCGCACCCGTAATCACCAACCCCGCGAATACCCCCCAACCAAACCATGATCACATCCGCCCACTCACAAAGTTGGAACATTGCTCTCTACCAGTTTGGAACTCGGCACCCCACCACACGTGGTCCAGGCGATCGCCCGTCACTCCGATCTGGACGTCACGATGAAGATCTACGCGCACACCAACCTCGACACGATGCGCGAAGCCCTCGACAAGATCGACTGGGGTGCCGAGTGAGACGCCGTTGCTACACGACTGCTACACGCAGGCGCGGCTATGACGATGCCAACAACCGGCCATTCGCTATCGTCCCTGGTCAGGACAGCGGAAGCGGAGGGATTCGAACCCCCGGTCCCTCGCGGGACGCTCGCTTTCAAGGCGAGTGCATTTGACCGCTCTGCCACGCTTCCTCTAGCGCCACGCTAGCGTGCCGACTCAGGTCCGGTGCAGCGAGATGCGTTGCGCGGTGACGTCGGAGAGCTCATCGCGGGGCACCGCGCCGCGCCAGACCCGGTAGTCGACCTCCGCGAGGCCAAGCTCGGCGGCCCGGGGGCCGTTCTGCCCAATGTAGTGGATCACTGCCTGTTCCGGGCCGGAGTCCACTACCTCGACCGGAAGGCCGTGCCACCCGCCGCGCCACCGCATCAGCTCCAGGGAATCAAGCTGATCAATCATCACCGGCAGCGCAGAGCCACCCGCCTGGTCCGGGAACTCCATGGGCGAGCGCTGGCCGGGCAGCGGATGCAGGGTGACCTCCCCGGGGCGGGGACCGAAATCAGCGTCGTAATCCCCGCTGCGGTACCGCGCGACCAGGCCACGCCGGACAGTAGGGCGCAGCGGCACGGGCGGCGGGTTCCAGCTCGCTGGCCCGATCGTGGTGGGCATGGTGGCGGCCCATCCGATCTGCCGGTTGAGGTAGGCGCCCACGCGCTGCTCAGCGCCGCCGATGTCGATCCGCCACAGCTCGGCGCCAGCCGATAGCTCGATAAGATCCATCTGGTAGACGCTGCTCCCGAAAGGTGAGATGTACAGCGCCGGATCGTGGGCGTAGAAGCGCAGCACATACAAATCATTGGTGATCGGCCAGCCGGGGACCTGGTCCAGCCCGAAGCGCCGGATGAGCTCAGCGGAAGAACTCGCTGGGACGTCCTCCAGCCGGGTCACGAAACCAGCGATGCGGTGCGGGTCGAAACGCCCCGGCACCACCACATTGCCCAGCGTCAGATCCACCAGCCCCGGCAGCACGATCTTCTGCATCGGGGTCTCCGGCTGCAGCACAGGGATCTGACCGGGCGCCCTGAGCTGCGGCGGGGCCGGAGCGACGCCTGCCTGTGATGACGATCTCTGTGTATCTAGAGCTATGCCACTCGCTGAACCCCGCGCCAAGGCCGGGTCGGTCATCAGATCACCACTCCCCAAGGAACGCCTGCCCGCCCTCCACGCACCAGGCTGGGTGCGTGGAACCTACTACGCCATTTGGGGCAAGCTCGCCGGGAGGGGGTGATTGCCCTCAACGTGGCTGTGGTCAGCTACCCGGCCGCGCGCGTACATAGTGGACTACCGTCGGAGGGCGTGCGCGCGATCACGATCACCGAACATGGCGGGCCGGCGGTGCTCCGCTTCGCCGAGGCTCCCGATCCCCTGCCCGGCCCCGGCGAGGTGCTGATCGACATCGCAGCCACCTCCGTCAACCGGGCCGATCTGCTGCAGCGCCAAGGGCGATACGCCCCGCCGCCCGGGGTCAGCGAGATCCTCGGGCTGGAGTGCGCCGGGGTGATCGCTGCCCTGGGCGAGGGGGTGAGCGGCCTGACGGTCGGCGCTCCGGTGTGCGCGCTGCTGGCGGGAGGTGGTTACGCGGAGCGGGTGGCCGTGCCGGCCGGGCAGGTGATGCCGCTGCCGCCGGGGCTCGATGTGGTGAGCGCCGCAGGAGTGCCCGAGGTGGCCTGCACAGTGTGGTCGACGGTGGTGCGTCACGCCGGGCTCACCACTGGGGAGTTGCTGCTGATCCACGGCGGCTCAGGGGGGGTGGGCACGCACGCCATCCAGGTCGGCCGGGCCCTCGGTGCCCGAGTCGCGGTCACGGCGGCGGGTGTGCGGCTGGCGCGATGCGCTGAGCTCGGCGCCGAAATCCTGATCGACTATGCCGCGCGGGACTTCGCCGCCGAACTACGCGGCCGCGCCGATGTCATCCTTGACAATATGGGTGCGGCGTACCTCGCCCGCAACGTCACCGCGCTCGCCCCCGACGGCCGCCTGGTGGTGATCGGATTCCAGGGCGGGGTCAGCGCCGAGCTGAATCTTGGCGCGCTCT
>DASTBN010000771.1:0-12158 GCA_035712045.1 Pseudonocardiaceae bacterium | reverse complement strand
CGCAGTGATCGACGCGGTCAGTCCTGAGGGGCCGGTGCATCTGCTGGCGCATGACTGGGGATCGGTCCAGGCCTGGCACGCGCTGAGCGGCCCCTGGCTGCCCGGCCGGGTGCGGTCGTTCACGTCGATCTCCGGGCCATGCCTGGATCACGCCGGGCACTGGTTCCGGGCCCGGCTGCGCCGGCCCACCCCGCGCGCGGTGCGCGAGCTCATCACCCAGGCGGTCTCGAGCTGGTACATCGCGTTCTTCCAGCTCCCGCTGCTACCGGAACTGGCCTGGCGCGCGGGCCTGTCCCAGCGCGTGATGCGCCTGCTCGGCGGCGTCAGCGACCCTTCAATAGCCGACGCGGTGACCGGCGTGCGGCTGTACCGGGCAAACATGCTGCCCCGGCTGAGCTCACCCGAGGCGCGCTCGACCGAGATCCCGGTGCAGGTCCTGGTGCCCCGGCGGGATCCCTTCGTCTCCCGCTCCCTCCAGACCGACATCAGCCAATGGGCACCCAGCCTGGCGATTCGCGAGCTCGCTGGCGGGCACTGGCTGCCGCGCACCCACCCGCGCGGCGTGGCGCGCTGCGCCAGCGAACTGATCGACCATGCCGAGGGCGGCCCGGAGCCGCGCGGCCTGCGCCGGGCACGGTATTCCGAGCGACCAGGAAAACGCTTCGCGGACCAGTTGGTGGTGATCACCGGCGCGGGCAGCGGGATCGGGCGGGCGACCGCGCTGGAGTTCGCCGCACACGGCGCCGAGGTGATCGCCACCGACATCGACGCCTACGCGGCCGAGCGCACCGCCACGCTGGCCAGCACGCTGGGCCCGCGCGCGAGCGGGTACGTCCTGGATGTCGCGGACGGCGGCGCGGTCGAGAAATTCGGCGAGGTGCTGCGGGAGAACCACGGCATCCCGGACATCGTGATCAACAATGCCGGGATCGGTGTCGCCGGGCCGTTCCTGGACACCGCGGTGGCCGATTGGGAACGGATCATCGACGTCAATCTGTGGGGCGTCATCCACGGGTGCCGCGTGCTGGGCGGGCTGATGGCGGACGGTGGCGCGGGCGGCACCCTCGTCAATATCGCCTCCGCCGCCGCGTACCTGCCCAGCCGGGCGCTCCCGGCGTACGCCACGACCAAGGCCGCGGTGCTCGCGCTGAGCCAGTGCCTGCGTGGTGAGCTGGACGAGGCCGGCATCGGTGTCGTGGCGGTCTGCCCGGGTTTCGTCAACACCAACATCACCAGGACCGCGACGTTCGTCGGGCGCGACCCGGCCGGGGAACGGCACGCCCAGCAACGCGTGGCCCGGCTGTACCGGCTGCGCAACTTCACCCCGGAGCGGGCCGCGCGCCAGATCCTGCGAGCGGTGGAACGTGGCACGGCCATCGCCACCATCACCGCCGAGGCCAAGATCGGGTTGCTGGCCTCGCGGCTGACTCCCGGCCTGCTGCGCACGCTGGCCAAAACCGATCTCACCCCCCGATAAGTGCCCCAGGAGCAGGAGATGTCTCGCCGCCGTCACGTCCCGGGTCCGGCGGACCCGGACAACCTCATCCACCAGCCCCGGGACGTTCACTTCGACTGGGCCGCGCTGCCCGCACACTGGGTGCCCGGCGAGCCGTTCGTCACGCACACCATCAACGTGCTGCACCTGCTGCTGCCCGCCGGTGAGCAGTGGTTCATCGACGTGTTCACCCAGGTCCTCCCGCTGATCAAGGACGAGAAACTGCGCGAGGAGGTGCACGGCTTCATCGGCCAGGAAGCCATCCACGCCCGCTCCCACCAGGGCGTGCTCGATCACTGGAAGTCCAGGGGCATCGACACCGACCCCTACGTCCGCCAGATCGGCTGGATGTTCCAGCGGGCACTCGGCGATCGCGACCTGACCGCCACGCGGCGTGAGGAGTGGCTGATCGAGCGGGTGGCGATCATCGCGGCGATCGAACACGTCACCGCGATGCTGGGGAACTGGGCGCTCAATTCCCCCGCGCTCGACGCCGCCGGTGCCGATGCCACCATGCTGGATCTGCTGCGCTGGCATGGCGCTGAGGAGGTCGAGCACCGCTCGGTGGCCTTCGACCTGTTCACCCACCTCGATGGCCGCTACTCGCGCCGGCTGCGGGGCATGATGATCACCTGGCCGATCATGCTGTGGCTGTGGGCACGGGGGGTGATGTTCCTCATGCGCACCGACCCGGAGCTCAGCGGCCGCCAGGCGAAGGCCCGCTGGCGGTATTACTTCCGGGCCAGCCGCCGGCATTTGCTGCCTCCGGCGAATGAGCTGGTCCGTGGCGTGCTCAGGTACAGCCGTCCCCGGTATCACCCCTCGCAGGAGTTCTCCACCGCGCAGGCCATCGCCTACCTGGCCAGTTCCCCCGCGGCGAGCGCGGCGGCGGCCTGACATGGACACCAGCCCACTCGCCCCGCCCGACTTACGGGGCTGCCCGCGTCCCGACCGGATGTTCACCGCGCTGGGAAAGCTGATCACTGGCCTGGAATGGATCGCGCAAGGCGGTTACCGCCGCCGCCGGGCGCCCCAGCTGGTGGAGCGGGATCTGACGGTCGTGGTGGAGGAGATCCGCGAAGAGGCCTCCGACGCGCGCAGCTTCCTGCTGGCCTCCGCGGGTGGCACGGAGTTGCCCCGCTGGCAACCGGGCTGCCACATCGACGTGGTCCTGCCCTCCGGGCGCCGCCGCCAGTACTCGCTGTGCGGCGACCCGGCCGATCGCCGTCACTACCGGATCGCGGCCCGCCGGCTCGGCGATGGCGGGTCGCGGGAGCTGCATGAGCGCGTGCGGGCCGGCGCCACCCTGACCATCCGCGGTCCGCGCAACACCTTTCCCTACGCCCCGGCGGCCAGTTATTTGTTCCTCGCCGGCGGGATCGGTATCACGCCGATCCTGCCGATGGTCAAGCACGCGGCCACCGGCGGCGCGCCGTGGCAGCTGGTGTACACCGGGCGTTCCCGGGCCTCGATGCCCTTCCTCGACGAGCTGCGCGCGCTGGACGCTGGCCGGGTGTGGATCCGGCCCTATGACGACTACGGCTTTCCCTCGGGCGCCGAGTTGCTGCGACGGGCACCCAGCGGGGCCACCGTGTACTGCTGCGGGCCCGCCCCGATGATCGCTAGCGTCCGCCGGGATCTGCCAGCCAGTGCCGCGGCGGCGTTACACGTCGAGCGATTCAGCGCACCCCCGGTGACCGGCGGGGTGCCTTTCGAGGTGGCGCTGCATCGCAGCGGCCGGGTGCTGACGGTGCCTGCCGACGTCTCCGCGCTGGAGGTCATCCGGCAAGCGGTACCTGGCGTCCCGTATTCCTGCCGGCAGGGATTCTGCGGCACCTGCCGGACCCGGGTGATCTCCGGCTCCGCCGGGGTCGAGCACCGGGACCGGGTACTCACCGGCCGCGAACGCGCTGACACGATGACCATCTGCGTGTCCCGGAGCCGGGGCGGCCGGATCACGGTGGATCTCTAGCGCACGCTCACCAGGTCGACGACGAAGACCAGGGTCTCACCGGGTTTGATCGCGCCACCCGCGCCGCGGTCACCGTAAGCCAGGTGCGGGGGGATGGTGAGCCTGCGTCGGCCACCGACCCGCATCCCGACGATCCCGTCGTCCCACCCCTTGATCACCCGGCCGGTGCCGAGCCGGAACTCCAGCGGGCTGCCCCGGTCCCAGGACGCGTCGAACTGCCTGCCGGTGGAGTGGGCCACGCCGATGTAATGCGCCCTGATCTGCGAGCCCACGATGGCCTCGGGGCCATCACCAACCACCTGATCCTCGATCACCAACTCGGTCGGCGCTGGGCCCTCGGGTACTTCCACCGTGGGCCTCTTCGGCTCGCTCACGTTCGCCCCTCTCTTTACCGCACTCGCGGCCCGCCGCCCGCCGGCGGACCACCATCCTCGCAGCCACCGAGCGTTCCCCGACCGCAGGCCCAGCCGTCAGTAAGCCGGTGCGTAGAGTGACGTCATGCCGCACGTGCGAATCGGTACCCGTGCCAGCCCGATGGCGTTACATCAGGCCGAGCAGGTCACCGCGGCCTTGGAAGCGCTCAGCCCCGGGGTGACTACCGAGCTGATCAAGGTGACGACCAGCGGCGATCAGTGGATGGGAGACCTCGCCAAGCTCGGCGGCAAGGGCGCGTTCGTCCGCGAGATCGACCGCAGCCTGCTCGCGGGCTCCGTCGACCTCGCGGTGCACTGCCTCAAAGACATCCCAGGCGATGTCCCAGCACCCGCTGGCTTGACCTTCGCCGCGTTCCTGCCCCGGGAGGACATCCGCGACGCCGTCATCTCCCGCTCCGGCGCCACCCTGGCCGAGCTGCCCGCAGGCGCGGTCGTCGGGACCAGTGCGGTGCGCCGCGCCGCGCAGCTGCGCCTGCACTACCCGCACGTCACGATCAAACCGCTGAGGGGCAACGTCAACACCCGCCTGATGCGCCTGGACGAGGGCCACTTCGACGCGATCGTGGCCGCGGTGGCAGGCCTGCACCGGGTGGACGAGGCCAGCCGGATCACCGAGATCCTGCCGCCGAGCACGATGTGCCCGGCGATCGGCGCGGGGATCATCGCGTTGCGCTGCCGCAGTGCCGACGCGGCCGTCCGGGAACTGAGCGCACGGCTCAACGACGCCGAAACCGACCGGCACGCCACCGCCGAGCGCGCCATGCTGCACGCCCTGCAAGGCCACTGCAACTCCCCCATCGCCGGCTACGCCACTACAGAGCCCAGCGGCAAGCTCACCATGCACGGCAAGGTGTTCAGCCTGGACGGCACCCAGTGGCTCGACTCCCACCACTGGGGCGTCCCCGAGGAACCCGCAGCCCTGGGCTACTTCGTCGGCGCCGACCTCCTGCGCCAGGGCGCCCGAGCGATCATCAACGCCATCCCGCACTGACCCCTGGTCAGTTGAGGCAACAAGATCACTGTTTGGGTGTCGGAAGTGACATACCTTGTCGCTCTCGGCACCGAAACGGTGATCATGGTGGCGACGGCCCGCCCGGAGGACCCCCTGAATCGGGGCGGGCCGTCGCCGGGGAGATCAGCCGCCGAACAGCGCCGGGATCTTGATCAGCAGCTGATAGACGCCATACAGGAACGGCACTATGACCCACGCCCAGGCCGCCACGGTGAGGCCGGCCCGCGTGCCCTGGTGAGTGCTCATGCCGTCATCCCCGCCTTTCCCGCCGTCGGCTCAGGCACCGGCTCGTGGAGTCCCGGGTTCACCGGGCGGATGAGCTCGTTGCAGACGAAGCCGATGACCAGCAACCCGATCATGATCGTGAACGACGGCGTGTAGCGGCCCGGGCCGGTCACCCCAGCGGCGATCCGGGAGTCCGCGATGGCGTTGACGATCACCGGGCCGAGCACGCCGGCGGTCGACCACGCGGTGAGCAACCGGCCATGAATGGCGCCGACCTGGCCGGTGCCGAACAGATCACGCAGGTAGGCGGGCACAGTGGCGAATCCGGCGCCGTAGAAGGACAGGATGAGCAGACAGCACACCAGGAACACGACCTTGTCGGTGTTCCTGGTGAGCACCACGCCCAGGTACAGCAGCGCGCCGATACCCAGGTATATCCGGTAGGCGTTCCTACGGCCGAGAGCGTCGGAGGCCGAGGACCAGATGAACCGGCCGAGCATGTTGGCCAGCGACAGGATCGCCACGAAACCCGCTGCGGCGGCGGCGAGCCCGGCTGAGCCGGGAAAGAAGTCGGAATAGATCGGGGCCGCGCGCTCCAGGATGCCGATGCCCGCCGTCACGTTGAAACACAGCACCACCCACAGCAGCCAGAACTGCGGGGTTCTGATCGCGTTGCGGGCGGACACCCCACCGGCGCTGATCAGCGGGCCCTCCGGTGCCCTGTCCCGCGCCGGGACCCGCACCAGCAGCCATCCCATGGACATGAACACCGCGTAGGCCAGGCCGTGGATCAGGAACGCCGTCGCGATACCCCCAGCCTGCGGGTGGGCGCCGGTGGCGCCGAACGCGGTCAGCATCGAGTTCGACCAGGGCGCGGCGATCAGCGCTCCCCCGCCGAAGCCCATGATCGCGATACCGGTGGCCAGTCCCGGCCGGTCGGGAAACCACGCGATCAGTGTGGACACCGGGGAGATGTAGCCGATGCCCAGCCCGATCCCGCCAATGACGCCGTATCCGAGGACCACCAGCCAGTACTGCCTGATCGCCACTCCCAGCGCGGCGATCAGGAACCCGCCGCAGAAGCAGCACATCGAGACGAACATCGCCCAGCGCGGGCCATTGCGGTCAACCCTGGTACCGAACAGCGCCGCGGAGGCACCCAGCATCACGATCCCCAGTGTGAACGGCAGCGCGCTGGCGACTCCCGGAATGCCCAGCGAGGCCTCCAGCGGTTTCTTGAACACACTCCACGCGTAAACCTGGCCGATCGCGAGATGGATCGACAGCGCGGCTGGCGGGACGAGCCAGCGGCTCCAGCCCGGTGACGCGACGATGCGCGAACGCTCCAGGAACCCGGTTCCCACGGGCGGCGCTCCTCCCTCTGGCGAACGCACGACGCCTCAGGAGATCAGAGGCAGCGATACTGTGATCTGATACGCCAGGCGCGGTGCGGTTCCTCAGCTCTCCGTAACAATGAGATAACGCAGCAGGACGGCGTTTCCGATCTGGCGGGTCTCGGCGAGTGTCATCGGATGCCACCGATCCTGGGGGAACAGGCCGGGGCGGAGGAAGCGAGGGGCATCGCGGTCACCGACGAGGAACGGCGCGATCACGAGATGGATCTCGTCTGCCAGCCCGGCGCTCAGAAACTGAGTGTGAATGGTGCCGCCACCCTCCACCATCAAGCGTTTGACCTCGCGCTCCCCGAGGTCATCCAGCACGATACCCAGATCAACGGGCTCTCCGGCGCTCACCACGGTGGCGAAGGCGCCGAGTGTCTCGCGGAGTGCCGGAGCCACCGAATCGCACGTGTAGACGATCTTCTGACTATCTCCGGCGGTGAAGAACCTCGCCGTGGTGTCCAGTTCGCCGTGGCCAGTGAGTGTGGCCTTGATGGGGTGCGGTGCGCGGCCAGCCCGGATCCTTCTCTCCTGGCGTTCGGCGGAACGGATAAGCAGGCGGGGGTCGTCCCGGCGGATCGTGTTAGCCCCCACGAGAATGGCGTCGGCACTCGCCCGCACCTCATCGACCCGGTCGAAGTCCTCCTCGCTGGACAGCATCAGCCGGGCGTCGTTCATGTCGTCGATGTATCCGTCGATAGACATCGCCGCTGATAACAAAACGTACGGGCGTGGCTGACGCGGTGGGTGAACCATGATGGCGTCATTCATCGGCGTCACTCATCTGGGCGCGGTGAGGGGGAAGATGACGCTGGGTTTGCCCGAGGCCGACGCCGGTATGACGGGCAGCACCAGCGCGGACGGGTACTGGGAATCGTGCAGAACCCGCTGATGAGCGATCCGCGCTTCGGTGCTCTCACCCAGCCAGGACCCGGTGTTGGGGTTCGGATCGAACTGGGGGAAATCACTGGAAGAGATCTCCAGGCGAATCCGGTGGCCGGCGCGGAAAAGATTGCTCGTCGGCCACACGGCGATGGTGTACTGGTAAACCCGGCCCGGCTCGATCGGGGTCGGCGCGGTGCTGGATTCCCGGAAGCTGGCCCGCTGGATACCGTTGTTCAGATTGACGGCGGTGCCGTCCGGGTACACATCGACGAGCTTGGCGGTCCAGTCGGTGTCAGGCGCTGAGGAGCTGGCGTAAAGCGTCACGCTGATCGGACCGGTCACCTCGGTGTCGGTGTCCTGCGGCGCGCTGGTGTAGACAAGCACGTCCGGCCGCTGCTCCACGGACTGCTGATCGTAGGGACCCTGCGAACCACCCATTGCCCCGCAGCATGAGTGGCCACCCACGCTGGGGACGGGGTTACGCGGGTCATAGTCGTAGGCATCCGGTGCCTGCCCAGTGGCCGCCGGGATCGTGAGCAGCTGCCCGTCACCCATCACCGACGCGGCGTGCCCTTCGCTGGACAAGTAGTACTTCCTCCACTGGGTACCTGGCAGCGGCCAGGCGGTGGCGGTCTTCCAGATACCCGCGCCCATCTCGAAGTAGTTGACCTCCGGGCCGTTGCTCACACCGTTGTCCGCGCCTTTGAGAAAGTGGTCCCACCAGGCCAGCATCAGCTCGTTGATGGGGCTATCACCGACCGGCCCGATCTGCGTGAGCATGGGTGCCGCAGGGCTCGCGGGCCTGCCCCAGCCGATGTGGTCCCAGGGCCCGATCACGATCCGCTGGTGAGTCCGGGCGAAGGCTGACCCCCCAGTGGTGACCATGCCGGTGAAGTTGCGCACGCCACCGTCGAGAAAGGCGTCGTACCATCCTTCGACGTGCAGCACCGGGATGGTGATCTCCTGGTAGTGCCGCTGGGGCGCCCATCGCTGCCAGTACGGGCCGTCGGTGCGATGAGCGATCCAGTCGAAGAAGTAAGGGGCTACCGCGGGATCATCGGGGTGGAAAGGCGGGAAACTCCGGTAAGGGCTGAAACGCAGCCAGTTCGCGATAGTCAGGCGTTCACGGTCGAGCTGCTGAACGAGCTCGGTGTCCCGGCGATTGCGGGCACTGGATAAGACGATCGTTTCCATCGCCCACGGCTCGATGAAATTCAGCCGGAACGCTCCATTCTCATATGTCCAGCCCTCGTAGTAATCCGATGCGGTGTTGGCCGGCACGATGGTGGTCAGATGCGGCGGGGCGGTCTCGGCGGCCAGCCATTGGGTCGCGCCGACGTAGGACGAGCCATACATGCCGACCTTGCCGTTGGACCCGGGCAGTGCCGCGGCCCACTCGACGCTGTCGTAGCCATCGTCGCGGTCGTTGGTGAACTCCGAGAACGTGCCCGCAGAGCCGCCCTGTCCCCTGATGTCCTGGACGACCACGAGATAACAGTGCGCGGCGAACCAGTCCGGGCTCTGGTAGCGCGAGGGCTTGACCTGCGCGGCCTCCTTGCCGTACTGCGTGCGCATCAAGATCACCGGAACCGGGCCAGCGGTGGCGGGCCGGTATACATCGGCACGCAGCACGGTGCCATCGCGCATCGGCACAGCCACATCCGCAGTCTTGGTCACGGCGCACGGACGGGGGGCGGCCACTGCCGGCGGGTGCGCGGCGCAGGCCCCGGAACCACTCAGGATCACCGCGGCGGCCACCGCCACGACCTTGCGACACCAGCGCACAGCGCTCCCCCAATGTCCTGCCTCCTTGTACACCCGCGGGCATCGAGCAGGCAACGTACGGGTCCACGGGATCGCCTAGGTAGCGCCGCTTCTTTGAGTAAGTATCGATACGCCATTTCGGTCCGTATGAATAGTCCATACAGGTCTCATCGGGCCTTGTAGGCGTCCGTGGAATCACCTACTGTTACGAATAGTGAGTCCGTAGCCTGAATGAGGGGTCATCGCTACGTGCGATAAGGCGAGGGGAGCCTGACCGTGCTGAACGAAATCTACAGTCGCATCGCGACGCGTTACCGCGGCGGAGGTCCGGGCCGCACCCTAGCGGCCGCGCCCTGCTGCTCATGACCGGCCAGGGGCCGCCCTGATCAGCGCACACCAGTACGGACTAGCGGGCTTACCCGTGTACAGGCAGGAAGGACAGAGCCGAGGATGACCAGGCCGCAGGACCGGGAGCTGGTGGTCGGGATCACGCCGTTCGAGGAACCCAACGCCCCGCTCGCCGTAGCGCTTGCCCGAGCCGGTGCGCTCGGCGTCCTCGATTTAGGCCGCGATGGTGACCGGGCACGAGCCGCGCTGGCTGACGTCCGCCGCTGGTGGTCCGGGAACTTCGGGGTCCGGGTCCCGGCCGGATGCCCGGTGTCACTACTGGATGAGCTGCCGGAACAGGTCGATGTCGTGGTCTGCGGATCCGGTTCGGCGCCGACCGCGGTACCCGGGAGGCGCATGGTCCGCGAGGTTACCTCGGTGGCGCAGGCACACGCGGCGCTGCGCGGGGGAGGGTCCGGGCTGATCGCCAAGGGCGCCGAGGCAGGCGGGCGGGTCGGTGCCGTGACAACCTTCGTGTTGCTGCAGCAGCTGCTGGCTGACCCGGGGATCCGGGTCCCAGTCTGGGCGGCTGGCGGGATCGGGCCGCACACCGCCGCCGCGGCGGTGGCCGGCGGAGCGGCCGGGGTCGTGCTGGACGCGCAACTGGCGCTGGTCACCGAAGCGGACCTGCCAGACGAGGTGGTGGCCGCGATCCGCCTGATGGATGGCACCGAAACCACGGTGACCGGCGGGCACCGCCTCTACACGCGCCCCGGCCTGCCCGCCGCCGACCCCGCCCGCATCGCCTCCCAGCTGGGCGCCCGGAATCTCGCTGCCTTGCCCATCGGCCAGGACGGCGGGCTCGCCGCGCCACTGGCCAGCAAATACGTCACCGCGGGAGGTGTGGTCAGCGCGGTCCGGGCGGCGATCACGGACCAGCTGCGCGCCGCGCGGGCACAGTCGGGGCGGGGCGTGCGGCCGCTGGTGGTGCAGGGGCCGATGACCCGCGTCAGTGACCAGGCGCGCTTCGCTGCGGACGTGGCGGCGGCGGGCGGGCTTCCGTTCCTGGCTCTCGCGCTGAGCAACGGCGAGCAGACCCGGGCACTCCTGGCTGACACGGCGGCGCTGCTGGGCGACCGGCCGTGGGGGGTGGGGATCCTCGGGTTCTTCCCCCCTGATCTGCGCGATGCGCAGCTGAGCGCGGTGCGCGAGATCCGCCCGCCGTACGCGCTGATCGCCGGGGGACGGCCGGCCCAGACGGTGCCGCTAGAAGAGGCGGGCATCACGACGTTCCTGCACGTGCCCTCACCGCATCTGCTGGAGCGGTTCCTGGCCGAGGGCGCCCGGCGTTTCGTGTTCGAGGGCCAGGAATGCGGCGGGCATATCGGGCCGAGGGCGAGCTTCCCGCTGTGGGAAACCCAGCTCCAGCGGCTGCTCGATTACGACGAGGCCCACGGCTGCGCCGGTGAGCTGGAAGTGTTCTTCGCCGGGGGTATTCATGACGAGCGCTCGGCGGCCATGGTCACCGCCCTGGCGGCGCCGCTGGCCGAGCGGGGCGCGCGGATCGGCCTGCTGATGGGCACCGCGTACTTGTTCACCGAGCAGGCGATCGCGGCCGGGGCCATCCTGCCCGGATATCAGCGGGCCGCGCTGGACTGCGCGGGCACGGTGCTGCTGGAGACCGCTCCCGGCCATTCCATCCGCTGCGCGGAGTCACCGTACGTGCGCACCTTCACCGAGACCCGCGCCCGGCTGGCCGCTCAGGGAGTCCCGGGTGATCAAGCGCGGGAGGAGCTGGAGCGGCTGAACCTGGGCCGGTTGCGGATCGCCAGCAAGGGGTTGCGCCGTGAGGGCACGGCGCTGGTGGCGGTGGATGAGGACATCCAGCACTCGGAGGGGATGGTGATGCTCGGCGAGGTCGCCACCCTGCGTACCACGACGACCACGGTCGAGGCGCTGCACACCCAGGTCACCGAGGGGGCGGCGGAGTTCCTCGCCGCGCGGACGGCGGAGCTGGGCATCGAGCCGACCGGCGAGGTCCCGGCGGCGCGAGGGCGGGACGCCCGCCCGCTGGACGTGGCGATCATCGGCATGGCTGGGATGTTCCCGGGCGCGCAGGACCTGGCTAGTTTCTGGGCGAATGTGCTGGCGGGGGTGGACGCGGTCACGGAGGTGCCCCAGGAACGGTGGGACCGCTCGGTGTATCCGGATCTGCCGCATTGGGGTGGTTTCCTGCCGGAAATCCCGTTCGACGCGCTGGCCTACGGCATCCCGCCTGCGGCGCTGGCCAGCATCGAACCGGTTCAGCTGCTGGCGCTGGAGATCGCCGCCCGGGCCCTGCGCGACGCCGGGTACGAGCGGCGCGGCTTTGACCGGGAACGCACCTCCGTGATCTTCGGCGCGGAGGGCGGCGCTGATCTGGGCTACGCGTACACCGTCCGCTCGTTCTACCCCTCGTACCATGGGGCGCTGCCTCCGGAGCTGGATGAGCAGCTGCCGGATCTGACCGAGGATTCCTTCCCCGGGGTGCTGGCCAATGTGATCGCGGGCCGGATCGCCAACCGGCTGGATCTGGGTGGCGCCAACTACACCGTGGCCGCCGCGTGCGCCTCCACGCTGGCCGCCCTGGACGCGGCCTGCAAGG
>DASTBN010000770.1:0-15312 GCA_035712045.1 Pseudonocardiaceae bacterium | reverse complement strand
ACCCGGGGAAGCGCCGGATCGGGACGCCGGGAATGGTACGGGGCGTGGGATCTTCACCCGCTGGTGGCGGTCAAGGCCACCTGGCAGCGGGCTGACCTGGGCGCGATGGCCGATGTCTGGCCCCCTGTCCGGTTCGGCTTCGGTTCAGCCCCGCGCCACCCCTCCATCGTGCGCCTGACCACGACCGTCCAGTTCACGTCAGCAGACGAGCCATAACGTGCGTACGATGAATCTCACCGGCGTTCGGGTGGAGATCGCGGGAGGCAGCGTGCGGTTCGATGAGGGGGCCGAGCTCGACACCTCCCAGGTCGACGATCAGCGCGGCGGGGGCGGCATCGGGCGCTGGGCGGGAGCGGGCGGCGGCGTCAGCATTATCGGCCTGCTGCTGTATTTCCTGCTGACGCAGTTTGGCGGCAATACCGGCGCCCCGGTCTCCGGCGGTTTGTCCGGACTCGGCTCGGGGCAGAAGGTCGATGACACCCAGATCAGCCAGAGTTGCCGCACCGGCCACGACGCGAACACCGCGCGCGACTGTGAGGTCGTGGGCGTGGTCAACTCCCTCGATGCCTACTGGAGTAGCGCGTTCGCCAGCTCCGGCAAGACATACCGCAAGCCACGGATCAGTTTCTTCAACGGCGGCGTAAACACCGGCTGTGGTGGCGCCACCTCGGACGTTGGCCCGTTCTATTGCCCGGCCGACCGCGAGGCCTACATCGACCTGACCTTCTTCGACGAGCTTCAGCAGCGCTTCGGTACCCAGGGCGGCCCGTTCGCCCGGGCTTACGTGGTCGCCCACGAGTACGGCCACCACGTGCAGAACCTGCTCGGCACCTCACAGCGGGTCCGCGCGGGGGAAACCGGTCCGACCTCCGGCTCGGTAAGGCTGGAGCTGCAGGCCGACTGCTACGCCGGGGTGTGGGCGAAACACGCGAGCACCACCCCGGGGCCCTCCGGCCACCCCCTCATCATCGACGTAACCGACGCCGACGTCCGCGCGGCGCTCGACACCGCCGCGCACATCGGTGACGACTACATCCAGACCCAGCTCGGCGGCGGCCGGGTCAACGAGAGCAAGTTCACTCACGGCAGCTCCGAGCAGCGCCAGAAGTGGTACACCACCGGGTACCAGTCCGGGGACCCGAAGAGCTGCGGCACCTTCGACACAAACGACCTCGGCTGATCCCGGGAGCCACTGTTAATCCGTGGTCAAGCCAGCCATGAGTCGGCATGGTGGGGGCCGTGCCCGCTCTGTTGTCCGCACTCTCCGCTCTCCTCCCGGCCGCTCTCCTCCCGGCCGTTCTCCTGCCGACTTTCGCGTTCACCACCGTTGGACTCACTCCGGAGAGCGGCACCCAAAACCCCCAGAACATCACAATCGCCGTCGACGCGACCGAAGCCCCGCGTAAGCTTTTCCACGCCAGGGAAGTGATACCGGTCAGCCCCGGCCCCCTCACGCTCTACTACCCGGAAATGGATTCCGGGCGAGCACGGGCCCACAGGCCCGGTCACTAACCTATCGGGGCTGACGTTCACCGCGGGCGGGAAAACCCTCCCGTGGCGGCGCGACGCCGTCGACATGTACGCGTTCCACCTCGACGTGCCACAAGGCGCGAGCGCTCTCGACGTCAACCTCGAATTCCTGGCCCCGAGCTTCTCGGGCGGCTTCACCTCGGGTTCCTCGACAACCTCGCATCTCGCCGTCCTGTCCTGGAATTGGGTCCTGCTCTACCTGCGGGTCACGAATATCGACGACCTGATGTTCACCGCATCCCTTCGGCTGCCGCCAGGCTGGAAATTCGGCACGGGGCTCACCGCGGATCAGCGATCCGCGGGCGAGGTGAGGTTCCGCGCCGCCAGCCTGGCCACGCTGGTGGACTCGCCGGTGCTGGCGGGCGAGCACTTCCGCGCCATCCCGCTCTCGACGGCGACGCCACCGGCCGAGCTAGATATCGCCGCCGACGGCCCGGCCGCGCTCGCGGCGAGCCAGCAGTTCACCGACGCCATGCGCAAGCTGGTCGATGAAGCGAAAGCACTTTTCGGCGCCGAGCACTACGACCACTACACATTCCTGTGTACCCTGAGCGACCGTGTGGCGCACTTCGGGCTCGAGCACCACCAGTCGAGCGACACCCGCGTCGCTGCCTCACCGCCACCGGCGACCACGCACCACTCGGCGGAATCGAGCGCGGCGGCTGGCGGCTCGGTTACGACACGGCGCGGGGCCAGCGAGTCCAGGATCTGGAAGTGGTGCGCAAGCGGATCGACATGGGCTATTCGCTCGGCCTGCGGCTCAGTACCGAGGGCCTCATCTCCGACGTGATCCCGGGAATGCCCGCGGGGAACGCCAAGCTCGGACCCGGCATGACCGTTGTCGCCGTTGACGGCAAGAAGTTCTCGGCTGACGTTCTGCGTGACGCGGTCAGCGCGGCGAAGACATCCACCAGGCCGATTCAGCTGCTCGTCAACAACGAGGACACCCTCGTGACCTATTCGATTGACTACCACGGAGGCGAGCGGTACCCGCATCTCGTCCGCGATGGCGCCACACCCGACTGCTCAGCCAGACGATCGCGCCGCTCACGCCGCGGCGGTGAGCCGCCCGGAGCATCCCAGCTACAGCACACCAGCCCGGCGCCAGAACAGCGTCCCCGGCCCGGCGATGAGCCCGACCTGGTTGAAGAATTCGATGACCTTACGGGCGGCCCACCGCTTGGTCGCCCGCCAGTGCGGGTTCGCGGCCGCCGCCGCGACGGCCTCCTTGACGTCGAGCCCAGCCGCCGCGTACACCTTCGGGTCGATCAGCCTGGTCGTGGAGAAGTAGACCATCTGGGCCAGGATGAAGCGGCTGTACGCCCGGCCCAGCCAGCCCAGCCGGGGCCACTGCCGGAGAGTCTCCTCGCGGGCATAGCGGATGTGACGGGCTTCCTCGACGACATGAATCCAGGACACCTTCTGGACGATCGGCTGCAGTGACTCATCGGCCATCTGCTCCCGCTGGATCGCGTCGAGGATCTCCTCGACGTAGATGGCGCCGCCGAATGTCAGGGTGCCATTGGAAACCGTCTTGATCATCCGGCCGAGCTGGCGCACCAGCCAGTCGGGCCCGTAGTCCGCGCCGCCGAATTTCTCCGCCGCGCGGGAGAACATCACCGAGTGCCGGCATTCGTCGCCGATCTCGGTCCAGGCGTACCGGGCATGCGCGCTGCCGCTCGGGCAGTCGTAGACGTGCCGGACGAGCATCTGCATGAGGATCGTCTCGAACCAGATGCCCATGCAGTACAGGCTCGCCAGCTCGTGCTTGGTGAGCGCGATCCGCTGCTCCTCGCTCATCCGCCGCCACAGCTCGGTGCCATACAGCGAGCTGCGCCGCGGGTCAATGAAGTAACGATCGGGCGCGAGCGGGGCGTCCCAGTCGATTTCGACGGCTGGGTCGTAAGAGTGCTTGGCGGAGGTCCGGAGCAGCCGCTGCGCGGTGACCTCGCGGTCGGGGACGGTCGTTTCGCTGGTCACGGGCATCTGCGACCTCCTTCGGCGGGCGCTGACCCCAAAGTAACTTACCGGTCAGTTACTTGGCAAGAGGGAGCCACTCCCCCCGGCTGATCCGGTCCAGGCCCAGCCACCCGAAGTTCACCGCCTGGGCCTCCACCATCGCCCGCGGTACCTCCGGGTGCTCCAGCCACCAGGACATCAATCCCTGCAGCGCGCCGACGAGCAGCGGCACGGTCAGCCGCGCCCGGGCGAGCACCTCCTCCTCGGAGACCACTCCGGCCCCCGGCTCGGGGGCGTAATAGCCCGCGAGCACGGCTGCGAGTACCTCGTTGACCTGCTCCCGGAGCCTGCGCAGCGACGTGCCGAGCTCGGGGTTGTCCAGGTGCCGGGCGACCAGCGCCCACGACTCCGGGTGCTCGGTCACCAGATCGCACAGCAGCCGGACCACACCACGCCAGGCGCCCAGCGCGTCATCAGCCGAGTCGAGCACCCCGGGCAGGCCCCGCATAAAGCCCTCCACGACCCGCTCGGTGACAGCGGCGAAGAGCTCCTCCTTGCTCGCGAAGTGCTGATACACCAGTGCCTTGCTCACCCCCGCGGTCGCGGCGACATGCTCCATCTGGGTGAGGTAATAACCCCGGCTGCTGAACTCGGCCAGCGCCGCGTCGAGCAGCGCTCGCCGCCTCGCCCCCGACGACAGCCTGCGACGAGCGGGGGCGGTGTCGGGGAGCTGCTGCGGGGACGGCCGGCTCACTCATCCAGTGTGCCCGCTGCCCGTGCGGTGCCGGAACGCAGCTCTTCTAACTCTGTGACCGGAGCTGGTCGCTCTCGGTGCACCTCTTGGGGCGTCGCATCGTTAAGCGTGATATCAAGCGCGGTGACCGAACGAGGTCGAACAACTACAAGGAGTGAGCATGGATTCAGGCGCGGTGCGTAAACTGATGAGAACCGCCGCTTCGGCGGCTCTCGTGCTGGGCCTCGCGACAGGTGTCGCGGGCTTGGCCGCTGCCCCCGCGATGGCACAGCCGAGCGGCCAGGGCGGCACTTTCGAGGATCCAGGCAACGGTTCACAACCTGGTTCAGGCAACAACGGTTCGGCTCCCGGGTCGGGATCGCCCACTGACGCGGTCACCGGGCTCCTCGGCGGCGTCACCGGCGGTGGCGGCAAGACCCCGTAGATCCGGCTGAGGTCCACCGTGGCCGCGCAGGCGGCCGGTTTTCCGTAGTTCACGCCGTGAACTGCGCGGCCACGGACAGCACTTCGGGCACTCAACGGGACGGTGCTCGATGGGATCGGGGCCGCCCGCATCGTGCGATGAGCCGCACCAGCCCCCGCCAGCCGAGCAGCAATACTGCCAGGCTCACAGCGGCGACCAGCACGAACGTGAGGGGAAGCCGGTGAGTGAATGCCGCACGCACGCCGAGGCCGACAACCACGGTGCCAGCCCATACCACCATCCCGGTCAGCGGCCGTAACGGAGCGCTCCACGCCCCGGCGGCGAGCCAGCCCGCGAACAGCCCGAGCAGGAACGGCGCTGCGGTGCTCAGCACCCCGAACGCATCGGCTGCCTCAGCGTGCGAGCCACGCCCCGTGATCGCGAACCCCAGCACCGCCAGCACATCGGTTCCAGCGGCCAGCGCGGCCGTCGCCGGGCGAGCGGTCTGGGTCGTCACACTGGCAGCTTAGGCCGCCTGCCCGCTCCAGCGTCGCTGATCGACATGCCGCGACCTTGCCGGCACACTTCAGGTGATGCGTTCCCCGGCATCATCGAAGAAATCGAGCGGAGGGGACGATGGCGACGATCGAGCTGACCAAGGGGAACTTCTCCGACGTCGTGGGCGTCGCCACCCTGGCTCTAGTCAATTTCTGGGGGCCACGGTGCCGGCTGTGCCGCGCGTTCGAACCTGTTTTCGAAGAGACATCGCACCGTCATCCGGACGTGGTGTTTGGCACAGTGGACGCTGAGGCACACAGCCAACTCGCCGCCATGTTCCGGGTCATGTCCCTGCCCACTCTGGTGATCATAAAAGAGGGATTCGTGATCTATGCCAGATCGGGCGCCCTATCGGGGGAGGACTTGGAGAACCTCCTGGGTCAGGCCTACGCACTAGACATGGACGAGGTACGCCGAAAGCGCGCCGCCCGACGCGGCGGGTCTGCGCGATGTCCCTAGCCTGAACTGGGCATCTCCTGTGCCCCTCGCTCACATCCGATCCGCGCGATGTCCTCGAACTCGCAGCGCTCTCGGCGCGATGCTATCGTCCCCGACGGTGACCTTGGTCGAGCCACGCGTCGTCATGACAGTCGCGCCCTCGATTCTGGACACGGCTCCCGCGCAATGCGATGGTTGTGCGTAACATGAGGTTCGCGCGCGAAGGCTAGGTCAGATAAATGCGATCGTGGCACGACAGGTGGCGGCCAGCCAAAATTAGACAGTACTTGTTCACGATCGCAAGCGCCACAGCCGGAGCATTGCTCGGGGCCGCGGTGCAGAACTTCGAGAGTTCAAACTTGCGACTGGTATCGTCCATTGCCGTTGTCGTGTGCCTGGCGCTCGTGGCCGTGTACCGGATCGGCGCAGTCGTTACGGCGCCTACTGAACACGCTACGTGGCAATCCGTAGTTGTACGTAATTTTTGAACGGCACCAGGTCACCTACTACGAGTTTCCGAGCCGCTGGTCCCTAGGCCGAGAGATAATCAGGTAATTCCCAGCCAGCCACGCCACGCGAGACCGGCCCCGATCGAGCACAGCAGCAATCCCGCGAGCAGCAGGGCGCCGCGGTAAAGACGAGGCTGGAAACGCGAGCGAAGCGTGGTCAGCGCCGCGGCCAGAGCGATCTTGCCCCCGACCAGCAGTGCGTAGAACACGGCCACGAATCCCATCGCGCTGGACGGGCTGCGCGGCCAGGTGAGGGCGAGCAGGGGTGCCATCACAGTGAGAAGGAACAGCCAAGGGCTGGGATTAAGCAGGTTGGCGACAGCGCCACGCAGTAACTCGTGCTCGTCTCCCGCCCCGGACCCGGCCACGCCAGGCAACGGAGCCCGGTGGGCGGACAGCGCCTCCTTAACCCCGAGAAGCACCAGGAACACTCCCCCGGCCAGGCCGATACCGCCTAGCACCGCCCGGGGCAGTGCATGCAGGGTGAGCAAGCCGATGCCGAGAATCGGCGCATCGGTGAGTAGCGGGGCGACGGCGATTCGCAGCCCCGCTGGGAAACCACGACGGAGCGTGGTGCTCACCACCAGGACCAGCAGGGGCCCCGGGCTGATCGCTGAGGCAACTCCCAGGCCGAGGGCGAGACTGAGCAACTGGACGTCCATCCGGGCCAATTGTCGTCGCGAGGGGCCGCTCACCGCCATGATTTATATGATCGCGTGTGGATTGACTTCGCCCATCAGATCTGATCAACGGATGTGCGGTACGGTCGCCTGACGCACTCGACGTGCGCATTCCTGTCAGCACTGTCTTGGGCCAGCTGACGGCCGGACGTGACGAGGAGGAGATCCTGGAGAATTCTCCTGACCGAAGCGCGGCAGCACGGTTCATGTCTTTCTCAGGCAGTGGGTCCTGGTGCTATTCGATGGCACGCCGAGCAAATGTCCAGCAGGGACATCGTCCGGATGATCACAGCTGCATGAGGCCCAAGGGATCGGCCCGGACGTTTAACGCATACCTGGGCGGGTATCACCTCATCAAGGGGCACGTACCTCATAGGAGGCCTCTGATGAGCAGGGATCGTGTGGACTTCGCGGCGCTCGCAGCCGATGAGGCCTTGATCGCCAGGGTCAGTGCCGCCAGCGCCCCGGAGCAGCTGCCGACCGAGTTGGAGCGTCTGCTGGTGGAGTGGCGCGCGATATGTCGAAACCCCCGTGCGCCGCAGCAGCGGCCGCTGTTGCACCAGCCGTAGCTGTATCGCTCGATCAGCTCGGGCCGGCGGATGGATCGGAGTGCGGGGCCAGGAAGCCGAGGGGTCCTGCCTCGTTGCGCGCCACGACATCGGCCACCCCGGCCAGCGCCATGCCGAGTAGCTCCGCGTGTCCGGTGGTGACGGCGACGGAGGTCTGGGCGTATACGAGGCCCAGCGTGCCGTGCGCGATGTGGTGAGAACGCGCAGGGCTGAGACGAACCGCCCAGTTAACGCCGTTCGGTGTCGGATCCGCTGTCCGCAGGTACGGCGTGACCGCGAGGACGGCCAACTCGGTGTCACCGGCGGGCGGTGCCCCGAGCGCGATACCAGCGTTGCCGCCGAGCAGCTCGAACATCTCGCTCCAGCGCTGCCCGTCGAAATGCGCGTGGACCCGGTCGAGCGCCCGGCCGACCGCCACGCCGGCGGGTGTGTCTCCGAGTCGTGCACCGCGCGCAACGCGACAGCCATGCCGGTCAGGCCGGAATACAACGACCAGCTCTTCTCCTGGTCCACATCGGTGCGATCGCCCGCGCGCCACGCAGGGCGGCATCGCCGTAGCGGTCCTCACGAAGTGGGCCTCCAGCAGCGCCAGCACGATACCCGCAGCGCCGTGGTAGAGGGTGGGATCCAATCGCAGCCATCGAGCGGAGATGTGGCCGGTCTAGCCTGCCACTCCAGCGGGGATCATGCGGATCATCCGTCTAGCCCTCCTACCTATAGCGTGTCTAGGCATCCCTAGACACGCTATAGCGGCCAGCCATCATCAATATTAAAAACAAGAAACTATGGTCGCGGGCGGTGGCTCGTGGCCGACCAAGGACGATCGACCTTCAGGTCACTTCGCGGGTGAGTCTCGACGACCACGGGCACCAGAAGCAGCCGGGCAGGAACGCGCCGCATGCCTCGTCGAGGTGCTCCTCGACGTAGTCGATGCTCGCGTCGCACACTTCGATCGCCACCGTGAAGAAGGTGATCGTGTCCGGGTCGAGATGGAAGTCCCACGCCGGGTTGTAATCGACCTTGGTCTTGCGGATCCTGCCCATGACATGGGTCGACATCGTCTCTTCGCCGGAGAGGATGCGGCGTGCCTCGGCGATGCGCTGCTCGTTGGTGAGCCGGAAGATGAATTCCTTGCCGGAGTAATCGGTGAAGGCGAAGTCCGCCATCGTTCTCCCCTCTTGGTCCATCACGTTGAAGGCCGTTGCCAAGCACAGGGTAGCGGCGACGCGATCGCGGCGGCAGTCTTGTGCTCGCGTAAAATAGGTCACCAGGACATGATTCGACCATATAGAACAACCCACGCTGAGCGCACATTCAGTTTTTCGGTCGAAACCGACCGGCCCGGGTCACCTGCTAGTGGGATGCGAAAACCGCGAACTCTCGCCACGTATTGTGACCCTGGCGGAGACGAACAGCTCACGAATGGCGATCGGGCCACGCGCGACGGGTGCGGCGATCCGTCCGTCGGCGTCCACCAGCACCGCCGACGGGGTGCCGCGCACCCGGTACCGCAGGGCCGCCTCGTTGCCCTGCTGCACGAGCATCGGGATCTCACCGAGACCCCGCTCCCGGCCCCAGGCCAGGTTCTCGGTGAGGTCGCCGTTGGCGATCACTGCGATGGTCAGCTGGTCCCGCAACCGGTGCTGCCATCGGGGCAGCTCACCGGCGAGGGTCGCGCAGATATCGCAGCCAGGATGGACGAACACCAGCACCACGCTGGTGCCGCAAGCAAGCAGCTGTTGCAGGCTAGTGCTGCCGCCGTGCGAGTCGGCCAACTCGAATTCGGGGGCCACCGATCCGATCGGCATGCCCTCGCCGCCCAGCGTCGACAACGCCTGGCGGTCGACCTGCCGACGCAGCACCCGGACCTGCCCAATCAGCCACACCAACATCGCGGCAATGATCGCGACGACGGCCAGCGCGACCGCATGATCGGTGGGGAGCGTACCGGGCACCTGCGGGCGGCGCACCCCGCCCCACACGACTACCACGGCCACCGCCATCAACGCCGCATTGCGGACGATCGTCGCACCGCCGATCGGATCTTCGCTCGCCGACCCGAAACACGAGCACGCCGGGCGGCGGCCGAGGCGCAGTAAGCGCGCCACCGCCGCAGTGAACACTCCCAGCAGGAGCAATACGGCCAGGCCAGCCCACGGCGCCGTCGCACCCGGCAGCAGCCCTACCGCGAGCGCGACTTCCAACGACGGCAACGCCCATGCCACAACGCCCACGTACCGGGCTGGAATCCCGAACTCCGCCACCGCTGTCCGCGCGCCGGAACGATCGGTGAGCTTCCCCCAGGCCGACAGCCCGAACACCACGCACAGCAACAACCGCGCTATCCACACCCCATAATCGGCAACCATGATCGCACCCTCCCACACCCGTGAGCGAACATTCGGCGCCCGGTCGACCCATCGGCTAACAGCAACGCGCAACCTGAGCCCACTCGAAGGTTCTGCCATCCGGGAGTCCCGGAGCTGCGATCCGGACCTCAACCACGCTGATCGAGAGCTGATCAGCTCGTCCCGAAGAGATACAGCAATGATCTTGCCTAAGCCCAACAGGGATACCGTCAGGCTCCGTCGGGCCAAGGATTTATGAACGGCCTGAACTCGGACAAAGTGACCCGGGTCGTACTCAGGTCTGTGGGGCAGACGCCGGGATCGTCATGGCTGCCAGCGCGCGGAACGATGGCCGCGCGGCTCGGCGAGCCCTCAGCGCGCTGCTTTCCGTAGCCTGGTGAGCGGGCCAGCGGCAGGATCGAAGCCCTGCGGGAGATCGAGGAAACCACGCCCTGGCCGGCCTGAGATCACCGCAGCTACCCGAGTGGCGCGGTACGCCCGCTTGCCGGGGAGGGGAAAGGCAGGGACACGAGGACATGGCCCGCATCACCGAGCGCAGCGGTCGCCCCAGCCCGCTGGTCGACATCAGGTTCATCTCCCACGGAACGCTGGACTCGGTGAACCTGCAGGAGTCACGCCGATTTTATGAGGAGGTGTTCGGCTTCGAGGTGATCCAGCTGAGCAAGGTCTCCCTGCTGCTGCGCAAAGGCGGTGACCACACCTACGTCGTGGTGGAGACCGGCAACGCGGAGCACAAGATGAGTCTGATGAACCACAACGGCATCGACGTCGCCAGCCCGGGGGAGGTCGACCGCGCCCATGCGACTCTGAGCGCGGTCAAGGAGAAATACCGGATCCGCCAAATCCATCCTGTCCGCCATCAGCACGGGGTGTACTCCTTTTACCTGCTGGACCTGGATGGGAACTGGTGGGAGATCCTGGCTAACCGGCCGGGTGGCTACAGTTACGCCTACGACGATCCCGGCCGCGATCTCACCGGTCGGCACGATCTTGAGCTGGGCAACACCGACCACGTGATGGACGACAACATCGCAGCCAAGGTGCGCAGCACCACACCTCAAGGCTGACGCCGTGACATCAACACGGAAGGGGCGTCACGGCAGCGGACTGCGCAATCCCGCCGACGTACGCCTGCCAAGGTTCGAATCCTTGATGCGCCGCCCAGCGCAAACAGCCCCTGGGCAGCTACAGACAGGGTGATCGGCCGATCTCGGTTGGGCACGCGGAGGGCACGATTCTGGTGGGCTTAGTATCCCGGGGTCGCGGTGGCGAGCGGTTTCGTGCCACCGCGACCGCTAGCTGAGCACTACCGGGCCATGCCAGCCGTCCAGGACGGCGGTCAGCCCGATGAGGTTTCCGGCGCGCACGCGCAACTGGGCCGACAAGCCGGAGGACAGTGCCTCCAGCGCCGCGCGTACCGGTTCGGGCCGGGGGTGGGTGGCCCCGAACTCCAGCAGCGCCACCTCGGGGAGACCCCGGCGGGGCGGGGGCGTTGTGTCCCCCCAGTCGATAAGGAAGGGCACCAGGCCGCCCGGTTCACCCAGGTTCGCCTCGGTGAGCCGCCAGCGCAGCAGCTCACCATCCGGCGCGGCCCGCGATAGCTCCCGCGCCGGGCCTGGATCGTATCCCTGGGCGCGGGCCGCCGCGATGCACGCGTCCAGCTCGCCAGGATGGATCGCCCAGGTCACGAGGCGGGCCCTGGTGAGCTGGTCGATACCGAGCGGGCGAGGCCGACCGGCATCGGGCTGGCCGGGGTCCGGGCCGATGATTTCCAGGTAGCCATCCTGGTGCGCGCCACCGAAGCCGACCAGGTAGTTGGCGGTACCCCAACCCGGGTGCCGACCGCCGGGGACCGGTGTCACTCCGGTGAGCTCGGTGAACTGGGCGACGGCCGCTGCGAGATCGGGGGCGGCGAACACCAGGTGATCCAGCACGCCTGCCGAGGCTACGCGCATTACCACCCGGCGCTCCCCACCATCCGAACACACATTCAACGAGACGATCGCCACGACGGCAGCTGCCGCCCCGCCCATGACTCACCGGTTGCGCACACCCGCCCGACGACGCGACACACCTACCGGTGCCACGTCCGGTGCTGGGCTGGGACGTTCTACACCGCAAAACCGGTGGCCCGATTAAGAGGTTGACGTATCAGGGTCAGCGTGGCCGGGCTCTCTATCGCGAGTGATCCTCCGATGGCTCATGTCCGACTTCGAGTGGGTTGAAGATCAACATGACACTTCCTGGCTCTTTGCTGGCTTTGGAGCCCGCTGCCGGGGCTGAAGTTGCGCCAGATATGCCGCATGCCGCGGCCACGATCCCACTCGGCAGCTTCCCGGGCTCTCTGGCGGTGTCCCTGAACGGAAGCCGTGTCCATGTGCCCGTCTTCCGCCCGTCGAATACGGTCTCGATGATCGACACCAAGACTCGCGCGCCGGATCGGCGAGATGGTGGGTGTCAGGGCTGCGTACGTGAAGCCGGGTGGAAGCCGCTCCGTTAGGTCGGCGCCCGGATCCGCAAGACCGCACGAGAGGACCGCACCAATGGCGAAGGACAAGAATCGCGGCGAAGAGAGGACCGTTCCCGGCCCGGGTCATCCGGAGTTGATCGTGATCATGTCGCCCGGCGCCGACGTCAGGGCGACGCCGTCAGGCGTGCGCGCCGCATCGGATGCTCTGGCCGACGCCCTGACTGCCGCGCTCGACGAGGCCGGGGCGAAGCTGCTGCCCTTGTTCGGGCCTACCGAGGACCGGGTACGGGCTGCGAGCGAGACGGTGGCCGGTTCGCGGGACGCCCCTGATCTCGCCACCTTCTACCACGTCGAAGCGCCCGAAGACCGGTTGGAGTCCCTCGCCGAGTCTCTCCGGCAGCTCGATGGCGTGGAGGCGGCGTACGTCAAACCGCCGGCCGAACCCGCGGCGAGGCCACTCAACGACATGGTTCCGGATGCGGGTGAGCCTCCCGCCGCCACGCCGAGTTTCGAGGCGCGACAGGGATACCTGGATGCGGCCCCGGGGGGCATCGATGCCCGCTATGCCTGGACCGTCGCGGGTGGTCGCGGAGCCGGCGTACGGGTCATCGACTGTGAGTGGGGGTGGCGCTTCACTCATGAGGACCTCACCCAGAATTCCTCCGGCGTACTGGTTGGATCCTCGTTGAGCTACGAACCGGACCCGACAGCCAACACGGACAACAACCGATCGGTGAACCATGGCACCGCCGTGATCGGTGAGATCGGTGGCGACGCGAATGCCCTGGGCATCACGGGCATCGCGCCGGACGCCACCCTCGGAGCCGCCTCGTTCGCATCGTTCACGTCCGCCAGCACCATCAGGCGAGCCGCCGACAAGCTCGGGGCCGGCGACATCATCCTGTTGGAGATCCACCGGCCTGGCCCGCGCCACAACTTCCAGTCCCGCGACGACCAGCTGGGATACATCGCCATCGAGTGGTGGCCGGACGACTTCGCCGCGATCCAGTACGCGGCGGGCAAAGGCATCATGGTGGTCGAAGCCGCCGGCAACGGGGCCGAGGACCTGGACGACGGCCTCTACGATACCCGCCCCGCGAGCTTCCCCGCGAGCTGGCGCAACCCGTTCAACCCGGCGAATACCAGCTCGCAGGCGGTGCTCGTGGGCGCCGGGGCACCGCCACCGGGAACCCACGGCAACAATCACGGCGCGGACCGATCCCGTCTCAGCTTCTCCAACTACGGCAGCCGGGTGGACTGCCAGGGGTGGGGCCGGGAGGTGACGACCACCGGGTACGGCGACCTGCAGGGAGGCTCGGACACCGACCTGTGGTACACGGACCACTTTTCCGGCACTTCGAGTGCCTCCCCCATCGTGGTCGGTGCGCTGGCCTGCGCGCAGGGAGTCATCCGGGCCCTGGGTGGCACCCTCCTCACGTCAAGCGCTGCCATCGCGGCCCTGCGAGCCAGCGGTTCGCCGCAGCAGGACCAGCCCGGCCGGCCCGCCACCCAGCGCATCGGGAACCGGCCGAACCTTCGTCAGCTCATTCCCCAGGTAACCGACGGTTGGAGCAACAACCGAACAGTGGTCAGGACCCATGCGAAGAACAGCGCCCAGAACGCATGGGCAGTCCTCAACGGCAGCGGCTGGATCCGCGTGGCACCCCGCTCCTCGGACGGCGTCACCAACAACCTCGCCATCCTGAGCGAGGCACTGGCCAACGGCCGGAAGGTCGACGTCCTGCTCCAGCAGGGTTTGATCACCGAAGCAACCATCCGCTGACGCCCCGATCCCGATGAACGAGAAGGCACATCATGTGGTATAACAACCTCTCCGTGATCAGCACCCACTGCAAGAACTCCGCCCAGCAGGCGTGGGCCTTCATCCAGGGCTTCTCCGGCTGGATTAGCATCAAGCCGCAGAGCCCCGACGGTGTGACCAACGTCTTCCTCCTTCTCACGACCGCCCTGGCGAACAGCCGCAAGGTCGACGTGCTGATCGACAACGGCCAGATCACCGAGGCCACCCTGCGGTGACCGGCGCACCCAGGAAGGCGCTTCAATCAATACCAGGCAGCGGAACCTTGAGAAGGCAACCATGAACCCCGCCATTGTGATCAACATCTACCTGAATCAGGACGGCACCGCCGCCTCATCCAGCGCGCCTCACGCAGTGGTGGCGCAGGGCGCCTCCGGGACCCAGCCCGGCATCGACATCCCACCGCCACCTTCAACGCCCGTTCCCCCGCTGCCGAGCGAATGGTCCGGCCAGAACGTACCCCCGCCGCCGGTCCTGGGCGCGGAGCCAAGCGGCGGTGACGAGGACATCCCTCCACCGCCCAACGAGTGACGGATTCCGGAAGCCAGAACCCGCCCGCAGTGGCATGGCTCCGCTGCACCATCCAAAGTGTACCGGCATAGATCTGATCTAGTGCATGGCAATAACGACCTGACCCTCGGCATTGACAGTCACAAGATCACGAAAGAGGTGATCAAACACGACATCATCAATAATGACAGCGGTAATGAGAGACGGATTTAAGCTGAGAGCGTGGAGCACGATACCCAGGACGTAGCCGCGCAACTGCCCGGACTCTCTGGCGCATTGCATAGCGCGGTAAAACGGCCAGCACTCATAATCCAGCGGATGCCCGCCGCTGCCGTCATGTTCGGGCCGCCGAGCAGTTCCTCGCTATACTCGCGAACCACATTTCTCCATAGATCAAGGGCGGCGAGCATGCTTGCCGGGGAAATACTGGCCGGTTGAAACTCTCCCGCCGGGATAACACCGTACTCATTGGCGCCTACCACTACCTTTGCCGGGTCGCGGCCAGCAAAAAGAATGTACATGACCCATCGGTCGTATTACGGCGTAAGGTGAGCGTGTCGATGGAGGCAGTGGCTACTCGCGCAGACAGGTCGAACGGCTGCGGCAGCAGAGCCCGGAACGGCAGCTGCGGTAACGCGGGTGAGGCCCCCTCCATCATCGCGGCCGCGAACTCGTGACTCAACGCTTCGGACACATCAAGCTTGTCGAAAAAGGTGGCAAGCCCGAGCTGGAGCTTCCCGGGCG
>DASTBN010000769.1:0-7185 GCA_035712045.1 Pseudonocardiaceae bacterium | reverse complement strand
TCCCTGTCATCGCGTCTACCGGCAAGCCGACTTCCAGCGCGCAGGGCGGATGCTCGGCAAGGCCCATCTCCCCGCCACGAAGAAGCCTGATGCGGTAGACGCCCTGGTCATGGTCGCGGCCGCATGGCACAGCCCGTCCCTGGTCCTCACTAGTGACCCAGGGGATCTCCTCGCCTACCGGGCAGTCCTCGACACGCACCAGATTGAGATCATGTCCGTTAACTGAATGCACAAGCCGGATCGCTGCTGCCGACAAAGACAGGCGCGACCTGGGTTCGAATTTGCACGATCTCGGCCATAACTACCAGTGCCTGAACCGATACGACGAAGCCGGAGCCATTCGCCATCAGTCACCTTCGCGGGCTCACGATGTAGCTCTCGACTCATATCAGGGCGTATGACGCTAAACGATCGTCAAGGTCACGCACCGCGCTCGTGTGCCGCCAGGGCTCCAATTCGGCGCGACCCTGTTTCAGTCGCTCGAGCAGCCGGGCAGAACTGTTACGCGCCGCGATCTCGCTGGCATCACCGAACAGCCGCGCCGCCTCGTCGATCTCATCGCACCGCGCGTACGCTTCGCCGAGATCGAGAATTGTCATAGCCGTATTCCGGGCGTATGAGCGGTTCAGGGTCTTGAGGGACAGCTGCGCGTAGTCAATCGCGCGATCAGTGTCACCCAGCCTGAGGTGGCACTCGCCGCGCCACGAGACGTGCAACGCCTCGTCGTAATAGTCGGCATGGCTCGGGGTCTGGTCGCCGGGAAGCGCGGTGTCGAGGGCGGTCAGGCAGGCGTCGCGCTGACCGTCGGCGGCGTACGCTTGCGCGGCCAAGACTGCGGTATAAGCGCGCAGACGCAGGTCGTCGGTGTGTTGGGCCCACCGCTCGGCTGCGATGGCGTGGTCGATGCCGATTCGCGGCCTGCCTTGCCAGGTTGCCAGCCGGCTCATCTGGCACAGCACGAACGCCCCCAGCCCGGCGTTCTCCGCCTCATGGGCTAGCGCGCGGGCGTCCTCGTAGTAGTAGCCCGCGTGGTCGAACTGCTTGAGGTCGAAGGAGAGCCAGCCGGCTTGGCGGGAGGCCTCGCTCTGCGCCGAGAGCATCCGTAGCCGCAGGTCATCGGGGCATTCGGGGAGCAGGACGCGGGCCAGGTCGCGCTGGGCCAGCACGGTGTCCAGCGCGGCTTGGGGGCCGAGTGCGTAATCCTGATGCCGGCAGTGCCACAGCACCGCCTCGATGTGCTCGATGGTCTGCGCGTCGACCCGGCTCGACCCGCTGAGCACCGAGGCCACGCGCTGCTGCTCATCAGCGTTGAGGGCCGGGAACAACGACGCGGTGATCGCCGCCCAGCCCAGCATCCGTATGACGTCGCGACGGTACATGGTGCGTGCCCAACTGCGGAGAAACAGGACAAGCTGATGGTACGCGCGGTCGCGCTCACGGGGCGTGGCGAGCACCTCACGATCGTCGGGTGCCAACGATCCCAGGTACTGCATCAGCAGGGCGACAACGCTATCCGGCAGTCCGGAACCAGCGGCCGCCGCCCACACGGCGGGATCGCTCGGCACAACGGGCACGGTATCGGGCTCGCGCACCGCGGATGCCCTCGCCGGTGCGCTGTTCGCGGTGTCACGATGCCGGAAATCGGGCAAGTCTGCGAGCAGATCACTGACCGCGCACTCGTACAGCTCCGCCAGCTTGCAGAGATTGCCAAACGTGGGAGCGAACCCGGTCCTGCCCGGCCACTGCTCCCAATACGAGAACACCTTGAACGTCTTCAGCTCATCCGGCCAGCGCTTATTCCACTCATCAGCGGCCTGACGCTGACTCCAGCCATGAGCGTAACGAAGGGCGACCCGGGCATTGAAACGGTATCGCCGCCGAAGCGTATCGGCGATCTCCACCCGCGACGCGCCCCCGGCCCGCAGCGAACGCACCAGTTGCTCACGCCGCTGCCTCTGACTGCCCTGGTCCCCCATAGCACTTCCCTGGCATCGTGACGCCTCATGTGAAAGGCGGCTTACGGATGTGAGGAGAAGGACGTTACCGGCCGGGTATCGCCCAGCCAATCCGATGCGGAAAGTCCCCACGTCGCCGGGATGCTCACCGCGAGAAATCACGACTGCCCGGGGTGGTTCGCCGGCCGGGCGTTGCTCCCTTACGCGCCAGCGTGCAGAAAGGGGATCATGCGATGCACCTCACGTGGTCAAGCAGGGGGTCCTGGCCGGGCTGGAGAATGAACCCGAGGATTTCGAGTCGGCCCTGGGCTCCTCGGCGAGGCCACCGAGCTAACGCTAGCCCGCAGGCGACTGTTTAGCGGAGGGAGCCGACGCTGGTGAGTTGGCGGGTTTCGTCGTCAAGGTTGTGGATGTGCAGCTGGGAGCGGGTGTCGTCGTCGAGGAAGTCCAAGGCGAGACGGCGGAAGACATAGTCGAGTACTGAGGTGACGGTGGTGAGGTCGGGATCATCGGTCATGCCGAAGGGCTCGAAGCGCATGTTGATGTACTTGGACACGAAGGTCTCAAGCGGTACGCCGGACTGCAGGCCGATGGAGACGCTGATGGAGACGGCATCGAGCAGGCCGCCCAGGGTGCTGCCCTGCTTGCCGAACTTGATGAAGATCTCGCCGAGTGAGCCGTCGTCATTGGGGTTGGCGGTGAGGTAGAAGTCAGCGTCGCCGATGGTGACCGAGGTGGTGTAACCCTGGCGCTGACGTGACATCCGGCGGCGAGAGGGCAGCGGATGAGCGGTGGCGGTCATGTGGGTGGTCCTCCCCCGATCTGAACGAATCACAACGGTGTGAGTAGGCACCTTAGCGAGGGCCTCTGACAGTCTGGGGAACGCCTCGCTGCGGGTTCAGTCACGCCGATTGGTCATGATCAGCTCCAGGTTGGCGAGCGTGCTGGCTCTGGACAGTGCGTATCGTGCGGTGCCGGTGCGGTCCGCGCAGGAGTTGGGCCACGTCATGGAGCCGGTCGAGGATCGACAAGCTCGATCTCCGCGCGTACCTGCGGCGGATCGGTTACGACGGGCCGCTGGCTCCGACGGGGGAGACGCTGACCGGGCTGCACCGGGCGCACGTGGCGGCGATCGCGTTCGAGAACCTGGACATTGTGCTGGACCGGGGCGTGTCCGTCGATTTGGGGGCGGTGCAGGACAAGCTGGTCGCCCGGGGACGAGGTGGCTATTGCTACGAGCATGGTTTGCTTTTCGCCGCCGCGCTCGATCGGGTGGGCTACTCCGTCGACCGGTTGCTGGCCCGGATCGGCGCGGAGGAGCAGCGCCCCCGGCCACGCACTCACATGGCGCTCCATGTCCGGGCCGGTGGTCTGGGGTGGCTGGCCGATGTGGGTTTCGGGGCAGGGTTACTTGAGCCGCTGACCTGGGGAAACGATGAACCGTGCCAGCAGGGGTCCTGGACTTACCAGATGAAACCCAGCGGCCCTGGTCACTGGCAGGTTCGCGAGCGCCTCGGAACGCAGTGGGTTGTGCTCTACAGCTTCACCGGGGAACCCCAGCACGCCTCTGATGTGACGATGGCCAACCACTTCACCGCCACTTACCCCTCCTCACCGTTCGTCGGGCAACTCGTCGTCATGCGCAAGGACGCCCGCGCGCGCCACCTGCTCCGCGACCGGCGGCTCACCATCGTGCGGCCGGGAGAGCCAGACCAGGAGCGGCAGCTGGCCGACCCCGAGGTCCTGGACGTGTTGCGCAGCACGTTCGGCCTGTCCCTCACCCCGGCTGAGGCGGCCACCGTGCTGGCGTCCCTGGGGAATGGGAATGGGAAGCCCAGTTGACTGGGCCCGCCTTCGTCCACCCCCTATGCGGGCCATCCCTCCGCAGGGCTACCGCTACGGTGTTGCACCGTGAGTCAAACGCCAATTTATGATCAACTCCGTGGTGAGCGCATCAACGTCGATATCCCAGCGACCCCTGACCGGCCACAACCCGATGCCCACAGCCCTCACCCGCCGATAGCCACCACGGCGGAGCTGTTCGCCCGGCCACCGGGACCAGGAGGAGCTGGCGGGGACGACCCGGCCATCCGCCGGCGATGATCCCGCCCACGCACAGATCACTGACCCTGCCTGTCGCCGAGTCTGGATCGCCCGCCACACATGATCACTTATCGCCACCGGTCTCGCTGGTGACGGTCAGCTCCAGCCGGTCCCCGGCGACGCTGACGTGAACGTTCTGGCCGGGGGTGAGCTCGCCGGAGAGGAGCATGCGGGACAGCGCGCGGTCCAGTTCCCGCCCGATGACCCGGCGCAGCGGGCGGGCGCCGAACTCGGGCTGATAACCCCGGCCGACGATCCAGTCCAGCGCCTCGTCGCGCAGGCTCAGGGTGATGGCCTGGCCACGCAGGCGCTGGCGGGTCTGCTCCACCAGTAGCTCGGTGATCGCGCGGAGCCCGCCGCGATCGAGGCCGCGGAACAGGACGATCTCATCGATCCGGTTGAGGAACTCCGGCCGGAAGTGCCGCCGCACGCTGGCCATGAGCGAATCCCGCACGTCGTCCACCGAACGTCCCGCGCTGGTGGCGGCCAGCAGCGTGTCGGCACCGAGGTTGCTGGTCATGATGATCACGGTGTTAGCGAAGTTCGCGGTCCGGCCCCGGGCGTCGGTGAGCCGCCCGGCGTCGAGGACCTGCAGCAGGATGTTCGAGACGTCAGGGTGCGCTTTCTCGATCTCATCGAGCAGCAGCACGGTATAGGGGGTGCGGCGAACGGCGCCGGTGAGCTGGCCGGGTTCCTCGTGACCGACGTAGCCGGGCGGGGAACCGATGAGCCGGGAGATCGTGTGCCGGTCCTGGAATTCGCTCATGTCGATGCGCACGAGCTGATCTGGTGACTCGAACAGTGCCTGTGCCAGCGCCCGGGCCAGCTCGGTCTTGCCCACCCCGGTGGGCCCGAGGAACAGGAACGACCCGATCGGCCGGTCCGGGTGAGTCAGGCCGGCCCGGCTAGCCCGGACCGCGTCCGCGACCGCCTCCAGCGCCTCGTTCTGGCCGATGACGCGGCGGCGCAGCTGTTCTTCGAGGTTGAGCAGCTGATGCCGTTCCACCTCGGTGAGACGGGCGACGGGGATGCCGGTGCTGCGGGCGACAACCTCGGCGACCTCGTCGGCACCGACCCGCGGCGGATGAGCCAGGTCGGCACGGGCGGTGTCCAGCTCCACGATCGCCTGGTCCAGTTCCCGGGTCAGCGCCTCGGCCCGCTCATAATCTTCGGCGTCCACCGCGACGTCCTTGGCCCGGGTGAGCTGCCCGACGCGCTGCTCAAGAACCCGGGTGTGCTCGCTCGGGGCGCTGACGCGCATCCGGGCCCGCGCGCTGGCCCGGTCGATCAGATCGATCGCTTTGTCCGGGAGGAACCGGTCGGTGAGGTAGCGGGCGGAGAGCCGGGCCGCAGCCTCGGTGGCCTCATCGGTGATGCGGACCCGGTGATGCTGCTCGTAGCGCTGACGCAGGCCACGCAGGATCGCGACGGTGTCCTCGACGCTCGGCTCAGTGACGAGGATGGGCGCGAAGCGGCGTTCCAGCGCGGGGTCCCGCTCGATGTGGCGGCGGTACTCCTCAATGGTGGTGGCCCCGATCACCTGGAGATCTCCCCGGGCCAGGGCTGGCTTGAGCATGCTGCCGGCGTCCATCGCGCCGCCCTCGGCCGCGCCCGCCCCGATCACCGTGTGCAGCTCATCGAGGAACAGCACCACGTGCCGTGCCGCGGCGACCACCTCGTCGATCACCGCTGTGAGCCGCTCCTCGAACTCGCCCCGGTACTTGGTGCCGGCCACCATCCCGGCTAGGTCCAGCGCGATCAGCCGCCGGTCGCGCAGCGACTCGGGGATCGCGCCCGCAGCGATCCGCTGGGCGATGCCCTCCACGATCGCTGTCTTGCCCACGCCGGGATCGCCGATCAGCACCGGGTTGTTCTTGGTCCGCCGGGAGAGCACCTCCAGGATCTGCCCGATCTCGTCATCCCGGCCGATGATCGGATCCAGCCTGCCCGCGCGAGCCGCGGCGGTGAGATCACGGCCGTGACGATCCAGCCGCCGGGTTGAGGTGCTGGGCCTGGTCATCGCGCCGAAGGACTGCTCGAGACCGCCGACCAGACGGCTCACCAGATCTTCCAGCGGGTCGAACCCGGAACCGAAGGGCCCACCGGGCATACCGAGCCTCCCTCGCGCCTGCCCCGGCGATCATCCCTGCGCATCACCGCCAGCGCTTGACCTGCACACTACGCCGACGGCCAGGAAACGGCTGATCGCACCAGAGATCGGCGACATCGACGATCTCACCGGCGCTGCCTTGCTGCTCCTGGAACAGCGGTTGACGCGCACGCCGACTTAGGCAGCCATGGGACTGCTCCGGGGAGGATCGGCGCCACATGGTACTGTTCGGCTTTGACGCGGTTGATTTCCGCAGCGCCTCGGCTCACGAGAGTGATTGTCAGCATGTTCGCGTAGTCGCGCTGCCATTGGCCGATTTCCGGCAGCAGGGAGTTACAGGATCCGCAATCCGGGTCCGAAAAGATCAGCACTACGCGTCGCCCTCGTGAGATGAGTTTATCTAATGAGCTGACCCGACGCCATGTCCGTTTCTCCTGGTCAGGATTGATCACTTATGTCGACGAACCCCAACGGGGAGTACATCTTGGCCCCGCGCCGACAGAACCCGAATGGCCTTCGAGAATTCGCACTCAAGATCCACAGCAGGTGCGACCTCGCCGCTGTCGAACTCGGCGGCGCCAGAGCGCTCGGCAGTTCCTCACGGGGCCAGCTCGATGCCGTCCCAGCGCAGGCAGCGCCAGCCAGCGCCGTCGGCCTCCAGCAGAATCGTCGCGGCGTTGGGTAGCAAGCGTGGTTTCGCGAAGGCGCCATCGACGTTGCCGGCCAGCGCCACGACGGCCAGCCGGGTCGCGGCACCGTGGCTGACCAGCACGACGGTACCGGTCTGATGCGCCGTGCGGATCGCGGCGATGTCAGCGAGGTAGCGGTGCAGGACTTGCTTACCCGACTCCCCGCCGGGGCGGGCCCGGTCGAGGTCGCCGTCATGCCAGGCGTGGTACATCGTGTGCACCTCCTGATGAGCCTCCGGGCCCTGGTGCCCCTCGAGGTCACCGATGAACACCTCATGCACGCCGTCGAGAATCCGCACCGGCAGGCCGTGCTGGGCCGCGATCGGGT
>DASTBN010000768.1:0-4690 GCA_035712045.1 Pseudonocardiaceae bacterium | reverse complement strand
GTGTTCTTCGGGATCTCACTGACGCGCCTGCCGGAGGTGATTGGCAGCGGGTTCTACCGATCTCTGGCGCTGCCATTCGTGCCGGATCTGCTGGCTGATCAGCGCCTGGGCGCGGTGATTTCGTGGGTCGCGGGCGAGATTCCGATGGTGATCGTGCTGATCGTGCTTCTGGTGCGATGGGTGAGCTACTCCGAGACCCGTGAAACCAGCCGGTTCGAAAGCGCGGTCAATACGGGTGGTGACGCCGAGCCGACTGGCTATGATGCGCTGCTCACCCAATTAGCGCAGCGTCCCCCTGCCCGTGATTGAATTATGTGAAGGAGCCATCTGGACTGACGCCGACTCGGCTCGCGACGACGCGGCGTTCGCCGCGGTCCGTCACTGACCGCCCCCGGCGGCGGGTGATCCCCGTAAGACTCGGCAGAAGGTGGCGGTGTCGGTGAACAGGGCATCCCCGGCGTATTCGAGGTTCTCGAGCGAGCGTTGCGCCGCCTTCTCATCACCGCCCGCGCAGGCGTCGGTCACGACCACCGGGATGTAACCGAGGTCCGCGCCGTGGCGCACCGTGGGATCGATGCCCACTTCGGTGGCCACTCCGACGATGGCGAACGCGTTGACGCCACAGTCACGGAGCACGATGTCCAGCGGAGTGCTCTCGAACGCGGACATGGTGATCTTGTCGAAGATGGCCTCCGTGGCGCGGGGCGCCAACTCGGGAACAAGCTCGAAGCCCGGCGAGTCGCGCAGGAACCACGGGGTGACCGCCGCCACCGAGTCGACCCGCTGCCAGGCCATGGCCATACGCAGCTGGAAGACGCCCATAAGTTCCTTGGGCATTGAGAGGTGCCGGAAGAACACCACCCGAACTCCGGCCGAGCGGGCGGCGTCGAGGACCTCGGCAACCCGTCTGGTCACGATCTCCGCGTCCTTGATCTGGCGGAGCACACCGATCTGCATGTCGTAGACGATCAAGGCGAGACGGCGGGGGTCGCAGACCTCTTCCAGCGTGCGGGGAATCTCCAGGCCAAAGGCTCGCTCCATGGGCTTAACACTAGCGATCAGGCACGTCTGCCTCTCGTCGCCGTGGATCTCTTCCGCCTCCCCGCGCGACTAGCACGGCGGCCCGACACTCCAGCGGCCCGGCCAGGCCTCAGCCCGGCGGTTGTGCACAGCGACCCCCGTTATCCACATGTCGATCATGGCTTGCTACCGCGCCGGGCGTGGTCCGCGCAGCCTGGTCACCACACCGGCTGACGGGCCGGGTCCCCGCTCCTTCTGGGCGGAGGCGATAACGCAGAGAGGAATGCGCGATGAGAGAGACACCAGTGACCGTGGTGGGAACCCTGGCCAGCGAGATGAGACCGCGCCGGGTCGGCCCAGACCAGACGCTCGTGCTCAACTTCCGGATCGCCTGCAGCGAGCGCCGGTTCGACAAGGCGTCCGAATCGTGGGTGAATGGCGAGAGTCTGTACCTGTCCGTGTGCTGCTGGCGCAGGCTGGCCGAGAACGCGGCCTGCCTGGTCAAAGGTGACCCCTTGATCGTCCGGGGGAAGCTGCGCACCCGGGAGTGGACCACTGAGCAGGGTGAGCGCCGGTCGGTCGTCGAGCTGGAGGCGACCGCGATCGGGCCCGACCTGGCCCGGTGCGCCGCGACCGTGCGCAAGCAACGCTGGGAGGAACGCCCGCCGCTGGGAGCCGAGATTCCCGCGCCGTCCTTCGCCGGGGAGCCAGCGGACCTCGATGACGCGGAGTCACCGGAGGAGATGAGCCTCTCCGACCTGGCTGAGGCGGCGCGCCCGCTGGTTCCCGCCTGAGCGCCCAGGGCCGGGTGACGTGGCGGGTCGGCCGCGCTGCCCGGCCCCGGCGGTTACCTCTAGGATCACGCCGTGGCGGAGTTCATCTACACCATGAAGCAAGTGCGCAAAGCGCACGGAGACAAGGTCATCCTCGATGGTGTCACGCTGGCGTTCCTGCCCGGCGCGAAGATCGGCGTGGTCGGGCCCAACGGGGCCGGCAAGTCCAGCGTGCTCAAGATCATGGCTGGGCTCGACCAGCCGAACAACGGGGAGGCGTTCCTGGCGCCGGGTGCGACGGTGGGCCTCCTGGCGCAAGAGCCCACGCTGAACGAGGACAAGACCGTCCTGGGCAACGTGGAAGAGGGCCTGGGCGAGGTCAAGGCCAAGCTGGACCGGTTCAACGAGATCGCCGAGAAGCTGGCGGAAGACTACTCCGATGAGCTCATCGAGGAGATGGGACGGCTCCAGGAGGAACTCGACCACGCCGACGGGTGGGATCTGGATTCCCAGCTGGAGCAGGCCATGGACGCGTTGCGCTGCCCGCCGCCGGATGAGCCGGTCGGTCACCTTTCCGGCGGCGAGCGGCGCCGGGTCGCGCTGTGCCGGCTGCTGCTGTCCAGACCCGACCTGCTGCTGCTGGATGAGCCCACCAACCACCTGGACGCGGAGAGCGTGCTGTGGCTGGAGCAGTTCCTGGCGGGCTACCCGGGCGCGGTCCTGGCGGTAACCCACGACCGGTACTTCCTGGACAACGTCGCCCAGTGGATCCTTGAGCTCGACCGCGGCCGGGCCTATCCATACGAGGGCAACTACTCGACGTATCTGGAGAAGAAGGCCGAGCGCCTTGAGGTCCAGGGCCGCAAGGACCAGAAGCTCCAGAAACGCCTGCGTGATGAGCTCGCCTGGGTGCGATCGGGGGCGAAAGCCCGGCAAGCCAAATCCCGGGCCCGGCTGCAGCGTTATGAGGAGATGGCGGCCGAAGCCGAGCGCAGCCGCAAGCTCGACTTCGAAGAGATCCAGATCCCAGCCGGGCCGAGACTGGGCAATATGGTGGTGGAGGTGTCGCACCTGGACAAGGGATACGACCATCGCCTGCTGATCAAGGATCTGTCTTTCACGCTGCCACGCAACGGCATCGTCGGGGTGATCGGTCCCAACGGGGTCGGCAAGACCACCCTGTTCAAGACCATCGTCGGCTTGGAGCAGCCCGACTCCGGCACGGTCCGGATCGGCGAGACCGTGAAACTGTCCTACGTCGATCAGGAACGGGCGGGCATCGATCCGGCCAAGACCGTCTTCGAGGTAGTGTCTGACGGCTTGGATCACATCCAGGTCGGCAGCACCGAGATGCCATCCCGGGCGTATGTCAGCGCCTTCGGCTTCAAGGGACCGGACCAGCAGAAACCCGCTGGAGTGCTCTCCGGCGGCGAACGCAACCGCCTCAACCTGGCGCTGACTCTTAAGCAAGGCGGTAATTTGATCCTGCTCGATGAGCCCACCAACGACCTCGACGTCGAGACGCTGAGCTCGCTGGAGAACGCCCTGGAGCAGTTCCCCGGCTGCGCGGTGGTGATCTCCCACGACCGCTGGTTCCTGGACCGGGTGGTGACCCACATTCTGAGCTGGGAAGGCACGGAGGAGAATCCGGCGGCCTGGTTCTGGTTCGAGGGGAACTTCGAATCGTACGAGCAGCACAAGATCGAACGGCTCGGTGCGGAGGCGGCGCGGCCACACCGCGTGACCCACCGCAGACTGACCCGGGGGTGAGCGGGATGGGACGATCGATGATCGGAAACCGAGATGGGGGTGGGAGGTGAGCAGCATGGCGCGGGGAATTCGGGCTCGCGCAGCTGATGCGGCCGGGAATGAGGCCGCGTCGCTGGTGGAATCGGCCATGCTGTTGCGGTGGCGGGCGCCTGAGCTGGCGCTCCTGCTGGCCGATCGGGCGGTGAGTGTCGCCCAGGATGACAAGATGGCCGTCCTGCGGGCTGACCATCTCGCGGCATTCACCCTCAACCGGCTCGGTCGGCACGCGGAAGCGGTTCATCGGCTCTTCCCCGCTATCCGGGACGCTGACATGCCACCGGGGCTACGGCACGAGCTGCATGTCGAACTAGCGCAGTGCGCCGCCGCGCTGGGGGAGCCGACCATCGCGCTCAGCGCGGCCCACCCGGTATTGGCCGCTGGCGACGACGTCTCTCCGGCGCTCAGAGGCGGGGCTCTCGTGGCCATGGCGCAGGCGAGCGCCGCGCTCACCTGCGATGACCTCGTCGCATCGGCCCTCGAGGAAGCCGACGAGTTATATCGCGAGGACCCGGGCCTAGATCACGACACCGGGCTGCTGCTGCGCGCCGCCGTCCAAGCGACTGGCGCGGGGCGTCACCGCGCCCGCGGCGCGGCCGATGAGGCCGAGGCCAAGATTCAGCGGGGCCGCGAGCTGCTGGCCGGGCTGGCTGATCCTGATCACGACAGTGGCGAGGTGAGCGCCCGCCTGATGCTCGAGCTGGTACTCCTGCTGCTCGATCGTGGTGCGGGTGAGGCCGCGATGAACGAGGCCCGGCCCTTGCTGCGGCGCCCCGTGCGCGCTGCCGCTGCCGCCGCCGCGGGCAGGCTCCGGCTGGCGCTGGCTACCCGGGTGCATCTCGCCGAAGGTCGCCACGACTCGGCGCTGACCCTGCTCGCTGACGCGGTGGAAGGCGCTCAGCGTTATGGCATGGACGCCGTTCTCGCGGAGTGCCTGCAAGGCCTCTCCCACGTGCACGAGGCGCGGGACGAGTTCGCTGACGCGCTGCATTGCGTGCGCGCCGCCCAGGCAGCGGAAGACCGCCATCTCCAGTCGGAAACGGCCGCCCGGTCCAGCTTGCGGGAGCATCTCGATTCCGCCCGCCGCGATG
>DASTBN010000767.1:0-10033 GCA_035712045.1 Pseudonocardiaceae bacterium | reverse complement strand
ACATCGCTGCTCGCTGCTGGCGGGTTGCTTGGGCTGCTCGGCTGGTTCGGGATCGAGTACTTCAGCGAGGGACCGCGGATCGGGCTCTCCGAGCGGATCCTGACCGGAGCCCAGGTGTTGTGGCCACTCGCCGCCGTGCTGCTCGCCCGCCAGGCCCGCAAAGCCCCGTGAGACCTGACATGACCAGGGGGAGGCCACTCATGACAGCCCGCGACGGGTCACCCGGCCAGGGGCCGAAGGGCTCACTCACCGATGCGATCATCGGGTATTACGACGAGACCTGGCTCGATTACCGGGTGCTCTGGCTCAACCCGGACAACCTGGCGGTCCACTTCGGTTACACCGACTCCACCACCCGCAGCCACACCGACGCGCTCAAGAATATGAACCGGGTGCTCGCCGATCGGGTGCGGATCCAGCCAGGGGAACGCGTCCTGGACGCCGGTTGCGGGGTCGGTGGCAGCAGCCTGTGGCTGGCCAGGGAACGCGGCGCTGAGGTCGTCGGGATCACCCTGGCGCACGGCCAGGTCGCGAAGGCCCGCCGCTACGCCACCCGGCGCAAGCTGGCCAGCCGGGTTCGGTTCGAGGTGGCCGACTTCACCGCGACGCCCTTCCCAGATGCGAGTTTCGACGTGGTGTGGGCGGTGGAGAGTCTGTGCCACGCACCGGAGAAAGCGGCTTTCTACCAGGAAGCCGCCCGGTTGCTGCGCCCCGGCGGGCGGGTGGTCGTCGCTGATTTCATCCGGGCCGGGCGCCCGCTGGACGCCACCGGTGAGCGGCTACTCCATGAGTGGCTCACCGGCTGGGCTGTCCCCGACATCGACACCCCTGGCGAGCACACCCAGAACCTGGAAGCCGCCGGATTCGTGGATACCCGGCTCGATGACGTGACCGCGCACACCCGCCCGTCGCTGCGCCGACTGTATCGCATGGCCTACTGGACCTACCCGCTCGCCGTGCTCGGCCACAAGAAGGGAATCCGCTCCGACGTCCAGCACGGCAACGTCATCGCCTCGATCCGCCAGTACGAGGCGCTGCGCCACAACGCGTGGTTCTACAGCATCCTCTCAGCCACCAAACCCCACTGAAAGGCATCGAGATTGGCTCCGTGTGAGAGCGCTACGGCTGGGCGCGGAGGGCGAGCAGGAGGCCATCGCCCAGCGGGAGCATCAGCGGGAGGAGGGTGTCGTCGTTGCGCACCAGGGTGCGCAGGGTGCGCAACGCGGCCGCCGAGGAGTCCCGGTACTGGGTCGGCTGGCTGTTGGGCAGCGCGTTGTTGAACGCGATCACTCCGCCAGCGCGCAGCAGGCGGGTGCCGACCTCCAGATAGCGTGGGTACTCGTGCTGCGCGGCATCGATGAACACCAGATCATAGGCGCTATCGGTAAGCCGGGGCAGCACCTCCAGAGCCCGTCCGATGATCAGCCGGTAGCGGGATGGCGGGAAGCCCGCTTGACGGAACGCCTGACGGGCGGCGCGCTGGTACTCCGGTTCGACGTCGATCGAGGTGAGCACCCCGTCGGTGGCCATCCCGCGCAGCAGGCACAGCCCGCTGGTGCCCGTACCGGTACCGACTTCGACAACCGCCCGGGCGGCGAGCACGCCGGCCAGGAACCGCAACGCGGCGGCGCCTGCTGGCCCGATCGGGGTGCAGCCCATTTCCTCGCCGCGCTCTCGCGACGCGGTCAGTGCCCCGTCCTCGGTGACGAAGCTCTCCACGTGCTCACGCACGGCAGCATCGGTGGGGGCAGGCGGTTCGCCTGCGCTGCCAGTAGAGCGCACGCTGCGCAGCGTAGCGGTGCGGCTCTCGCTCCTCCGGGCGACGCCTCGCCCCACTCTCAGGATCTTCTTAGCCGTCCCTTACCGGCACCATACCCTGACACGCCATGATTAGCTCACCGGGAAATCGGCTGGCCAACTTACCTCGGCACCTGAAACATTGGCAGCTGTCTCGGCGTTAAACAACGGTGACCGCTCAGCGTCACCGATGCCCTGTCAGTCACCCGGAGGTGGGAGTACCTAAGCCGATGGTCACCCCAACCCGTGTTCGAGACTCTGCTGCGACCCTGCGGCCCACTCCCCTCCAGGGCGGGTTGCCCGTCCGAGCTGAGGACGAGGACATACCGAATCAGGCGGCCGACGAGGCGTGGGTGCCGCCGTCCTGGGATCAGGTGGTGCGAGAGCACGCCGACCGGGTGTACCGGCTGGCGTATCGCCTCTCCGGGAATCCGCACGACGCTGAGGACCTCACCCAGGAGACGTTCATCCGGGTGTTCCGCAGCCTGGGCTCATACAAGCCCGGCACGTTCGAGGGCTGGCTGCACCGGATCACCACCAACCTGTTCCTGGACATGGTGCGTCGACGCGCCCGGCTCCGGATGGAGGGGCTGCCCGAGGACACCGACCGGCTCGTTGGCGACGGGCTGAGTCCGGAACAGGTGTACAACGCGAGCCACCTCGATCCGGATCTGCAGCAGGCGCTGGATGACCTCGCTCCAGAATTCCGCGCGGCTGTCGTACTCTGTGATGTAGAGGGTCTGTCCTACGAGGAGATCGGCGCTACGCTCGGGGTCAAGCTCGGGACGGTACGCAGCCGGATCCACCGTGGCAGGCAGGCTCTTAAGGCGGCGCTCGAGGCACGGCGCGCCGATGCGTGAGTCAGGCCTAGTAAGGAGGCTGGATGACGGAGCTGCGGCCCCGCACATTCTCGGCGCTGCTCGCCGGCCTCAACGCGGGACAGCACCTCGTGGTCGACGCGGTGGTGGCTTTCGTGGACGGAGAGCTGAGCCCAGCCGCCCGTGATCGTGCCGCCTCGCATCTCATGGGGTGCCAGTACTGCGCTGCGGAAGTCGCCGCGCAGCGCCAGGCCCGCAGCGTGGTGCGCTCCGCTGAGTGCCCGAGTGCCCCAGACGGTTTGCTCGCCGCGCTGCATGACATTCCGCACACCGCCGAGCTGCCTGACCCGCTGGGGGGGAGGCCAGGCTGGGGTGGCGGCTCCTCACCGCTCGGCCGGTGGATGGGGCGGTAGCGGCGCTACACACATTTCACTGGCTCGCGGTCAGACTGGATGATCATGACCCTGCCTCCGGATCGCGATTCTGAGCCGCCCTTCCCGATGGAAGGGGGATCGCCGCCGCCGAGATTCGTCCCGACGCCGGTGCTGCGGCCTTCGGTTGATCTCGCCTCGGCGCGGGCCTTCGGCCGGCCCCCCGGGGTACCTGGCGCCTTCGCCGATCAGCCGGATGCCCCTCACCGGGTATGGTCCACTCCGTTGGCGCCCCCACTCGAGCTAGCGGCCGCGTTCGGTAAGCCCGCAGAGGCCGCTGAGCCGCTGCAACGGCCGCCAGGACGCAACGGCCAGCATCCCGCGGAGCCAGCCGCCGCGTGTGACCCGTGGCGGGATCCCTCTGCGGCGGCCGTACTCGGTGCCCCCGCGATCGCGCCACCTGGCTCAGGGAATCCCGCTGACGGTGAACGAGGGGGTCCCGGTGCCCGGCTGAGCCTGGCTGAGGTGCTCTTCGGCGGCCGAGTCAGCAACCGGGCGCTCGCCGTGCTGGCGGTGATCGTGCTGGCGATCGGCGGAATCGGCGGGCTGGTGGGCCGGCTGACCTCGGAGGCCGGCAGTGCGCTGAACGATCCGGGTGCCACCCTGGCGCAGGTGCAGCCGGCGATCCAGCGCCCGGCCGGTTCAGTGTCGGCGGTTGTCAGCCGGATGCTGCCCGCAGTGGTGTCGCTGGAATTCCAGGTCGGCGATCAGGGCGGGTTCGGTTCCGGGGTGGTGATCGATGGCCACGGCTACCTGCTGACCAACAACCACGTGGTAGCCCCGGCGGCCAGCATCCCGCACGCCAGCCTGGAAGCGGTCTTCAGCGATGGCACCCGGGTGCCGGCGCGGATCGTGGGCCGGGACCCCAAGACGGATCTCGCTGTGGTGAAGGTGGAGGTCACTAATCTCACCGTGGCGCAACTCGGCCGTTCCGCTGCGCTGAAACAGGGGGATCCGGTGATCGCGATTGGCTCGCCATTGGGCCTGACCGGCACGGTCACCAGCGGCATCATCAGCGCGGTGGACCGCCCGGTGCGGCTGGAAGCCGACAGCGGGCAGGGCAACGCGGTGATCGACGCGATCCAGACCGACGCGGCGATCAACCCCGGTAACTCCGGTGGCCCGCTGGTGGACGCCTCGGGCGCGGTGGTGGGAATCAACACCGCGATCCGCACCCTAGGCACCAGCGACAGCGGGGGCTCCATCGGGCTCGGGTTCGCGATACCGATCGATAGCGCCCGGACGATCGCTCAGGAGCTGATCCGCACCGGCCACTACCAGCATTCCGAGCTCGGCGTGAACGCCGCCTCGGTGAGCGATGGCCGCTCCGATGGCGCCCGGGTACAGAATGTGCAGCAAGGCAGCGCCGCCGCCGAGGCCGGCATCCTGGAGAACGATGTGATCACCAAAGTCGGCGACCGGGTCATCGGCAGCGCCGACGCGCTGGTCGTCGCCATCCGGGAGCGGGCCATCGGCGAGCGGGTGGCGATTTCGCTGATTCGCGATGGCCGGCCGCTGGTGGTGACGGTGACACTCCGGTCGGACTGAGCGAGTGTGCTTGGCTAGGCTGGAACCGTGAGCGGGGTCAGCTGAGAGGTGCGTGGCGATGTTCAACATCGGCTGGGGGGAGTTCCTGGTCCTGCTCGTCGCCGGGCTGCTGATCCTGGGCCCGGAACGGCTGCCCTCGGCGATGGCCTGGCTGGGCCGTACCGTGCGCCAGGTCCGGGAGTACGCCAACGGGGCGCGCGAGCAGCTGCGCAACGAGCTGGGCCCGGAATTCGACGAGCTCAGGGCGCCACTGGAAGATCTGCGCGGGCTGCGCGGTCTCAACCCGCGCACCGCGATCACCCGGCACTTATTCGACGACGCGGACGACCCGTTCGGTGATGTGCTCAAGCCCAACGGATACGCCGCGCCCATCGGCCGGAGCGTCCCGCTCTACCGGCCTCTGCAACCGGGCGAGCGCCCCCCGTTCGACCCCGACGCGACCTGATCCGCCTTTCCAGCTCGGACGCTGGGCGACTCAGCGGGAGCTGGGGCTGACGGAGAGCAATCTTCCGGCCAGGCCGCGGGAGCGGGTCGCGAGTCGCTCGGCGATTCCGCGCAGCACCACAGCGGCTGGTGAATCCTGATCGGCGAGCACCAGGGGAGTGCCGGCGTCGCCGGTCTCGCGTAGCCGGGGATCCAGCGGCACCTGGCCCAGGAGGGGAACGTCGCTGCCGAGTGACCGGGTGAGCACATCCGCGACAGCCTGGCCCCCGCCGGAGCCGAAGAGGTGGTTGCGGGAGCCGTCGGGCATCTCCAGCCACGACATGTTCTCCACCACGCCGATCAGCCGCTGCCGGGTCTGCAGCGCGATCGCCCCGGCCCGCTGCGCCACCTCCGCGGCGGCCCGCTGCGGGGTGGTGACCACCAGGATCTCGGCGTTAGGTACGAGCTGGGCGACAGAGATGGCGACGTCGCCAGTGCCCGGCGGCAGGTCGAGCAGCAGCACGTCCAGATCGCCCCAGAATACGTCGGCGAGGAACTGCTGCAGCGCCCGGTGCAGCATCGGGCCCCGCCACACGACCGGGGTGTTGTCCTTGGTGAACATGCCGATCGAGATGACTTTCACGCCGTGCGCGGTCGGCGGCATGATCATTTTTTCGACCTGGGTGGGGCGGGCGGTGGTACCGAGCATCCCGGGCACCGAGTGGCCGTAAATGTCGGCGTCGACCACCCCGACGGACAGGCCACGAGCGGCCATCGCCGCGGCCAGGTTCACCGTTACCGACGACTTGCCGACCCCGCCCTTGCCGGAGGCGATGCAGTACACCCGGGTCAATGATCCCGGCTCGGCGAACGGGATCCGGGGCTCCTCGGCGGTGCCGCGCAGCTGCCGGCGCAGCGCGGTGCGCTGGGTGTCGCTCATTACATCCAGCTCCACCCGCACCTGGCGCACCCCAGGCACTGCGGCGACCGCGGTGGTGACCCGGGAGGTGATGGTGTCCCGCATCGGGCACCCGGCGATGGTGAGCCACACCGCGACTCCCACCGTCCCGTCAGCGGCCACCGTCACGTCCTTGACCATGCCTAGCTCAGTGATCGGCCGGTTGATCTCGGGGTCGTGCACGCCGTCCAGCGCGGCACGGACTGCGGTGACCGAGGGAGCGGTCTGAGTGGAGGCCACAGGATTGGCACCGACCTTCCAGACAGTCGTGGGTCTAAACCACCATTTTAGGCGGTGAGCTAACCAGCGTTTACCCGCTCCGCCCGCCGGGAAACGCCCGCAGGGAAACGCCCGGGGGGAAACCTCAGCTCCGCCAACCACGGCGAGATCCACCAGCGCGATCCGAGCCGGGCCGTTCCGGTGCGGCCGGCTCCGGCGGAGCTGGTTCTCGGAGCTCGGTCAGCCGGGAGAGCTCCGAGCGCAGGAAATCCCGGGTCACCACTTCACCGATGGCCAGCCGCAGGGCGGCCAGCTCACGGGCCAGGTACTCGGTGTCCGCCCTCGTGCGCTCAGCGCGGGCCCGGTCCTCCTCCAGCGCGACCCGGTCGCGGTCATCCTGGCGATTCTGCGCCAGCAGGATCAGCGGCGCCGCGTAAGCGGCCTGGGTGGAAAAGGCCAGGTTGAGCAGGATAAACGGGTAAGGATCCCACCGCAGGGACACCGCGGCGAGGTTCAGCGTGATCCACACCGTCACGACGACTGTCTGCGCGGCCAGGAACCGGCCGGTGCCCAGGAAGCGGGCGATCCGCTCGGAGAAGCGGGCGAAGGCGTCGGGGTCCATCCTCGGCGTGAGCCGCCTCGGCCCGCGCGGAAGGTCCAGCCGGGTGTATTGCCACCGTGACTCAGCCACTCGTCACCTCACCAGGCCGGTCGGGAGTGAGCCAGGCTTCCTGCTGCCGCCAGTCGTCCGGCAGCGCGGCGTCCAGCAGGTCATCCACGCTCACAGCTCCAAGTAAGTGCTCCTCGGGGTCCACGACCGGGGCGCAGACCAGGTCGTAAGCGGCGAAGTAACGAGTGACCTCGGCGAGGGTGGCGTCCGGTCCGAGACGGGCCAGTTCGGTGTCCAGCACCCCGGCCACCAGGTTCGACGGTGGTTCACGCAGCAGCCGCTGCAGATGGGCGCAGCCCAGGTAGCGGCCAGTGGGGGTGGCGGTAGGAGCGCGGCAGACGAACACCATGCTGGCCAGCGCCGGAGTCAGCTCGGGGTCACGGACCCGCGCCAGCGCCTCGGCGATGGTGGCGTCCGGAGTGAGCACCACGGGTTCCGGGGTCATCAGCCCGCCGGCGGTGTCGGAGGAGTAGGTGAGCAGCCGGCGGACCGGCGCGGATTCCTCCGGCGCCATCAGGCGCAGCAGCCGCTCCCGCTCGGTCTGGGCGAGCTCACCCAGCAGGTCGGCGGCGTCATCGGGATTCATCGCCTCCAGCACGTCAGCGGCGCGCTCATCGCCCAGCCGGCCGAGCACCTCGGCCTGCTCGTCTTCGGAGAGCTCCTGCAGCACGTCCGCGAGCCGCTCATCATCGAGCGCGTCCACTACCTCGTCGCGGCGTTTGGCGGGTAGCTCGCGCAGCGTGTTGGCGACTTCCACCGCCCGCATGCCCTCGAATAGCGCCATCAGCTGCTCGACGCCCTGCCCCCGGGACGACACCTCGGCCAGGGTCAGCCCCTCCACCTCGTCCCACCCGAGCACCTGCACCGGGCCGCGCCGACCCAGCCGTCCCGTGCGTTCCCGCACCGCCAGCTTGGTGATCACCCAGTCCCGGGTGCGGGTCTGCTCGATCCCGGCGTCGACGATCACCGCGACCGCGCCGGTGGCGGCCACATGCACCCGGGTGTCCAGGATCTCCCCGATCACCAGCGTCTCGTTGGGCCGCAACGTGAATTTGCGCAGGCTCACGGTGCCGGTCGCCAGTCCCACCGCGCCCGGCTCGATCGAGGTGACCCGCAGCATCGGCACGAAGATCCGCTGGCGGATGATCAGCTCGACCACCAGCCCGAGCACCCGCGGTGGCCGGGACCCGATGCGCAGCGCGGTGACCAGATCGCGCACCCTGCCGATCTGCTCGCCGTCGGGCCCGAACACCGGCAGCCCCGCGACCCGCGCAGCGAAAACCCTGCCCGGAGTGGCCACACCATGAGGCTAGCGCCCGCTCACGTGCCGTGAGCCTGAAGGACGTCAGGGTTCGCCCCGGATCGCGTTGGGACGACGAGGTACCCGCGTTCACACCCGCTCAATCTGAGTGGCGAGGGTGGCGCGTCAGAAATGACTTTTTTTGAGGTTGATTTTGGCGCCCGCGTGTGATAGCCGCTATCGCTTACTTGGGTGCTGGTTCAGTCGAGTCGGCAAATTGAGGTAACGACGGCTGTGCCGGGCCCGATAAGCCCAGGCAGATGATCAAACTTGCTGTTGGCGCGGTCGCGAATCAGGGGGAGCCTTCGCCATGTCCTACCGCGATCGACTTGCTGTGGGTGGCAGGACCTCGCAAGCCGACCCTCACTGGGAGGAAAAGCAGCGCAAACGGGCCCGTAAGGCTGCCCGGCAAGACGCGCGCAGCGGAATTCCAGGCAACCCGGAGCAGCCGAGGGTTCCTGACTTTGTCCTGGCGTGTATCGCGGAGCTCGTCAAGCGGGTCAAAGTTGAATGGAACGCGCACGTCGAGCGGGCCACACCGCACTGGAGCGCGATCGCCGTCAGCACCGAGCGGATCGCCGAGGCTGACGAGAGGATCCCGGCGCTGATGCAGTGGCTCGCCGATGCGCCTGCGCCCCAGCCGTCACACACAAAAGAGGACGCGTACCGGCTCGACCAGGAAAGGCAGTTGAGAGAGCGCAGACTCAAGGCGGTCCAGAAAACCCGCGACGACGCACGGGCGGAGCTCCGCCGTGCCCGCGAGGGGGAAGACGCTTCTTTCGACACCTACTGGGCCCGGCGCGCGGGCGAGGAAGCGGACGCGCGGGTTCTGATCCGAGAGCACTACCTGGCGGAACTGCTACGGAACCATCACCGGCGGGAGACACTAGAGACATCGCTGGAATCCCCTGTGAGTGACGCTTTCGCCGAGGCACTGCGCGAGCTCGACGAAGCTGAGAGATCTATCCGCAACAGCCGACGGCCCTCCGGCCCGTGAATCCTCCAGAAGTGAGAACACCGATGGCTTTCTTCCGGCTAGACAACGGTTCCTCTCCCGCTGACGCACCTACGGCGGTGGTCGAGACGCGCATTCCGGACGCCTGGGCCCAGTACACGAAACGGCGGCGGGAGCGCGTCCGGGACGCGAAGCAGAAGTTCACCGAGATGATCGGCGACCGGCAATACGACCCCGACGCCAAGACATCGTTCGACGGCCAGATTGACGCTGAGACGGCTGACTGGCTCACCGAGGATGTCTCGACGCACCGCGAGTACCGCCGCGAGATCGGCGAGCGGCTGACTGAGGCCGAGCGCGAGCTGACCCGGGCGGAGCGTGAGCTGGCGGCGGCGGAGGAGGAGGTGAAGGACGCCGAGCAGAAGATGCGGACGCCGCCACCCGGGCGGTGGCAAGACCCTGAGGCGATGCTTCGCGCACGTCACCCGTGGTGGCTCTGGTTCCTGGTCGGCCTGGCCATCAGCGGCGACCTCGCGGCGTTCTACGTCGTGCTGGAGCTGATGCTCCGGCAGTACCCGGTTGTCGTGGCGGTAGCTGTGCTCGCGACCTCCGCCATCGCGGTGGTGTGCACCCATGCGATAGGCCGGGCGTGGCGACGCCATGTTGCCCAGGTCCCCGACCGCAGCGACGCCTGGCTCTGGGTGCCGCTGGGCGGCTGGATCCTGCTAGGGATGGCAGCGGCGGGCGTGCGGCTGTTCTTCTCCAGCCACCTGGCTTCGGTGTCAGCTTTCGGCGCTCCAGAAACCTCACTCGCGCGCGGCGATGAGCTGGCCGTCCTCCCCGCCGTGATCTTCCTCGCTCTGTACATCGGCAGCGGCATCTGCTCGATATACGCCTCCTACGAGGCCTATGAC